>NZ_JBEFTW010000007.1:0-246424 GCF_040196095.1 Actinopolymorpha sp. B17G11 | reverse complement strand
GATCACCAAGATCCGCCAATTCATCACCGGCTGGAACGACCGCTGCCACCCCTTCGTCTGGACCAAGACCGCCGACCAGATCCTCACCAAAACGAACCGTCAAAAGATCTCAACCACGGGGTACTAGGTCCGGGGTATGCGCCGCATCGTAGGATCTAGAGTCGACTCTAGATCAAGCTCGACAAACCCCCATGGAGCCATGACCGAGGTCACCCCGAGCCTGAGCATCGGGCAGGTCGCGGAACGCACCGGACTGAGCGTTCATGCGCTGCGGTTCTACGAACGCGAAGGCATCATGTTCAGTCCCGTTCGACGTGGACCGGGTAGGCGCCGCGTCTACAGCGAGGACGATGTGGAGTGGCTGACCCTCTGCATCATTCTCCGGGCGTCCGGAATGCCGCTGCCCGCGCTCCGCCAGTACACCGAGCTGGTCAGGCAGGGCGAAGGCAACGAAGACGAACGGCTCGAACTGCTGCGCCTGCACCAGACCCGGGTGACCGCCCAGCTCGCCGAGCTCGGCAGGTGCCTGGACCTGATCAACTTCAAGGTCGGGGTGTACGAAGACATCGTGGCTCACACCGCGGCTGACCCAGCCCGCTAGTGCAGCGGTTCGCGGCGACGGGCCCTCCTCCGGCAGAGTACGCAGGACGTGCCGCCGACGTGCCCCGACACGACTGACACCGCTGACCGCCCTGACCCCGTGTATGCACACCATCGGGGTGGTGGTTCGCGGCGAACCACCACCCCAACGCTGTTCGCTGCGGGAGCCGGACTCACACGTGTGCACGCCCTTCCCGATCGAGGCTCTTCGAGAGAACCCTGCCGGCGACCGCCAGACCGGCGGCTGCGAGCACGATGTCCTTGATGACGTACTGCGCCTCCAGGGTCGGGCCATTCCCGAACAGTTCGCCCGCGAAGATCACCAGCGGGGACATGATCCCGACCAGCGCCCCTCCCAGGACCACCAGTCCCGACCGAAGGAACCGCCCGGTCACCATGGTGAGACCGATGAAGGTCTCGGTGACGGCCGTGAGCATGAGCGCGGCCCCGCCGGACACGATGCCGAAGGTCAGCCGGTCGATCGTGGCGATCGCGAGGTCCTCGGCGGGGCTCAGACCGGGCACGAACTTCAATGCGCCGAAGAGGCAGAAGACCAGCCCGAGACTGACCCGCAGGACGGTGATGCTGTGTGCGTTCAGCCAGTCGGCAACCTGTGATGCAGCCGCCTGGACCCCGGCGGGGATGCCCGGTCGCCCGGACCGCGAGGTGAGAGATAGCTGTGACATGTCCCTTGCTCCGTTTCCTTTTCCTACGGCGAGTACGTCAAGACTCGCGTGGAGCAGGGGGGTGCCGAATCCTTCGCGTGACGGCATTGGCGCTAGGCCGGCAGGCGCATCTGGCGATCTCCGCAGCCGCGCCCGGGCGGAGTAGCGCCTACGCGAGATGACGTATCCCGACGGGCATGAGCCGGTAGATCTGGTCGGGAAGATCCGGCCACCGTGGTTGACGAAACTTTCGCCGCTGTGGACAGAATCGTCAGAACTCCGTACGCCCGAATCGCCTGAGACGGAAGGCACCACGTGAACGACGAGGACCGCTACCTGTTCGACCTGCAGGGCTACCTGACGATCCCCGACGCCATTCCCGCCGCGTTGCTCGCCCGCCTCAACGGGGCGATGGACGAGGCGATCGAGCGGGAGGCCGAGCCGGGGATGCGTACGCACCGGTTCGGGCGGCTCCTGGAGCGGGACGCGGCGTTTCGCGAACTGATCGACCTACCGTCCGTGACCGGGATCCTTGCCGGAGTCATCGGGCCCGACTTCCGGCTCGATCACACCTACGCCGACGTGATCCGCTCCGGAGACGGGCCGATCGGCACGGTGCTACACGGGGGTGCTGTGCCGTTCCGCGCGTCGGAGTACTACACGGTGACAGCGGGCGAGATCCGCAGCGGCCTGGTCGCGATCGGGTTCAACCTCAAAGACGTCGGGCCCGACGACGGCGGGTTCGCCTGCGTACCGGGGAGCCACAGGAGTTCCTTTCCGTTCCCGGCGGGGTGGAAGCAGCTGTCCGAGCCGCATCCGTGCGTACGCCGGATCACCGGTCCGGCCGGAACTGCGATCATCTTCACCGAGGCCCTCGTGCACGGCACGCTGCCGTGGCGCGGGGCCGACGAGCGGCGTACGGCGTTCTTCAAGTACAGCCCGGCGGCGGTGTCGTGGTCGGCCAGCTACTACGACGCCGACGACTATCCGGATCTCACCGAGCGGCAGCGGGCCATCCTGGAACCGCCGAACGCGCGCTACCGAGGACGGATCGCCGCACGCCGATGACGGCGCCGTCAGGATGTCAGCAGGTCGGCGGAACGGTCGTCCTCGGGGAGCGGTGGCTCTCGGTGCTCCGCTGCCGTCCGGAGTGCGGCGATCGCGCCCACGCCCATGCCGACGAGGATGCCGGCCATGGTGAGGAGGGTGAGCCCGTCAGGATGCACGATCGACTGCCCGCGAAGTGCCTGCCAGGTGAGGAGGGCCAGTACGGCGGCGTAGCCGGCCACGGCCATGGCGACCAGTCGGACGGCGACCCGCTGACGGTGTAGCAACGGCCACGAACGCGCGAGGAGTTCGAGGGCGATCGCCGCGAGGGGGATCAGTTGCAGGGCGTGCATCCCGACGAAGTGCGGGATCCGCAGGTCACCGCCGACTGTGCTCCACCCGAGGAGGGGGAGCCCGGGTCCACCGTCGGTGAGGCCGACCGTGTGCGCACCGGAGATGGTTTCGCCCTCCGCGATCTGGTCGGAGGTGGGTATCGCCATCAGGAAGCCGAGTGCCATGCCGATGACCGCGAGGATGGCGCCCGCGCGCACCGCGAGGTTCCGCGCCCTGTCCGGACCCGGGTTGAGGAAGAGAGTCACGCAGACGATCAGGGTGGCGACCCAGACCAACGCGATCGAGCCGCCCATGGCCCTCCAGAGCATGGTGTCGAACGTTGTGGCCTGGTTGAAGTGGCTGGTCGTTCCGCGTAGCACCTGACCGACGATGATCAGCATCTCGACGCCGAGGAAGACCGCCGACACGGTGCCCATCCACCAGGCCATACGACGGACCCGCCTGAGCTGGGCGATGAGCCAAGCCCATGTCACGGAGTAGAGGAGAATCGACAGCGCGAACTTCGTCGGCTTGGCCCAGATGGGAAGGCCGGTGACGACACGACCGTCGGCGACGATGCCGACGGCTCCGACGACGGTCAGGACGACCATGGCGGCGGCGACCGTCATCAACGGCTTGTGCCACCGGAACGCCTGCGCCAGCGAGCTGCCGGTTGTGGAACCTCGTTGCGCGGACGAGGTGACTGTCATGGTTCCCCCTCAGAGACGTCGACCGGATCAGTCGGACGATGGTGGAAACTGCTTGGCGGACATGTGTTCCTGCGCGAGTCGCCGGAGTGCCGCGATGAGGACGTCGCCGAGAACGGTGCCGACGAGTGCGGTCTCGGCGCGTGCGTCACGACCCTCGACGGCGGCGACCGCGGCCAGGTCGGCTTCGGCGATCAGTTCGGCGGCCGCGGCGTAGGAGTCGAGGCCACGGACGACCTCGTCCCGGCCCAGGACCGCCAACCGGGCGAGGACCTCCGCCGCGACGGAACGGCTCGGACTTCTGATGCTCAACTGCCAGCCGCGCCGTGCGATCAGCGCGTTGATCGCCGCTTCCGCCTGCGCATTAGCCTCGCCCGAATCGTCGCCGGACCGCGCCGGGGTGAGGGCATACATCGTGGCGCCGAGGGCGTCGTGCATGGACGTGCCCGGAGCGTCGATCACGTTGAGCACGTTGCGGACGTCCGCGACGGACAGCCCACCGACGTCGATCAGGGATCGGATCAGGGTGAGTCGGCGGACGTGCGTCTCGTCGTACTGCGCCTGGTTGGGCGGGGACAGCTCGCCCGCGGGCAGCAACCTCTCCCGGAGGTAGTACTTGATCGTCGGAACAGGTACGCCGGTCATCCGACTCAGCTCGGCCATCCGCATATGGATAGTGTAGGTATCGGATAGCTTCACTGTCTACTAGGCGTCAGGTCAGAGGAACTGCACGAGCGCCGAGCCCGCGACAAGGGTGGCGAGGCCCGTGAGGCGGGCGTGGGTGAATGGCCGGCGTGGCAGTCGGAACCATCCGTAGTGGTCTGCGAAGGCGGACGCTACCTGCTGGCCGGTGACCGTGAGGGCGACCGTGGTGGCGGCGCCGATGGTCGGGATCAGCAGGAAGGTCGCGGTGACGTACGTCGCGGCCGCGGCGCCACCCAGCCATCCCCACCACGGCATGGTGACGAGCGGCCGGATCTGTGGGCGCGGCGTCCGGCCGGTGGCCAGCAGGACGGCGAGGACGATCGCGATCGCCAGTGTGGCCACGAGGAAGCTCACGGTCCCGACGGCGAGCGGCTTGCGAAGGGCCGTACGCAGCAGGGCGTTGACGGCGCCCTGCACGGGCAGGACGGCGCCCGCGACGAGGCCCAGGGCGGTCCACCCGGCACGGGAACCACGCTTCGGCAGTGCGGACGCGCCAGTGACGATCGCCTGGCTGCGGATGACGACAGTGATTCCCACCGGTACCGCCGCGGCACCCAGCAGGACTCCGGGAGACAACGGACTCCGGGGGACTCCGAGGAGGCCGCCGAGGTCAAGGGCGAGCGAGGCGAACACCTGCCCGGTGACGAAGAGGCCCACGGACGCGAGCGCACCAAGGCGGGGAAACAGCAGGATCGCACTCGTGATGTAGATCGGGCTCGCAATTCCACCCAGCAACTTCCAGGGCGTCACTGTGGCGATGTGTGCAATCGCTCCCAGGTCGCCGACGACTGCCGTCACCACGGCCAACAGCGTCGCTGCGATGGCGAGTTGGAGTGTGGCGGCTCCGTAGGGAGTGCCGACCGCCTTGTTCAGTTGGAGATTGACCGACGCCTGCACGGCGAGGAGTCCGCCCACCACGAAGGCGGAGGCGAGGAAGACGGCGTTCATCCCTCGAAGGATAGGTGTAAGTGGACAGACTGTCCACTTACAGTTCCGGGTCTCGACATCGGCGACTCGCACGGGCGGCTACTGGAGACTTCAGACGGGCAGGATGGAAGTGACGTCCGCCACGACATCGCCTGGTCCCGTGCCCTCCGGTCGTAGGGCCGGTGCGTGTCGATACGCTCGATTCCGTGGTGGGGGCTCGAGTCAAACCGGACGCCGTTGTCGCGGTGTTGCGGCGAGAGGATCGCGTCCTCGTGATCCGACGCGGTCCGGAGGCGTCGATGCCCGGATACTGGGCACTGCTCAGCGGTCGGATCGAGCCCGGCGAGAGCCAGGAGGACGCACTCGTCCGCGAGGTCGACGAAGAGATCGGGCTACGAGTCGTCCCAGTCGCGAAGGTGTGGGAGTGTGACACCGACGATGGACAGTACGTCCTGCACTGGTGGACCGCCGAGATCGCCTCGTCGGGCGAGATGAGTCTGGATGCCGGCGAGGTCGGGGAAGCCCGCTGGGTCACCGCGAACGAGTACTTCCGGCTGGAACCGACATTTGACGGCGACCACGAATTCTTCGCCCACGTACTCCCGCGCCTCTGAGACTGAACCAATCCCGGGCTTGCTGCTGGGGTGAGGGCGTGGCATGAGAGTCCGTGTTGGGGAGGGGCGACCCTCATGCAGGATTGGCGTCGAGTTTGCCGCGGAGGAAGCTGCAAGTGCCGTAGGGAACCAAAGGCGTACGTAGATCTGCGTACGAACGGATCCGCATCCGAACGGACGGCCAGCGCGCCCCCTCCGCAGACGATGGTCACATGGAACCAGACACCAACGCCCGGGAACGCCGACGCATTCGCCAAGCGACGGTGGCGACCACGGCGACGGCGACGCCGACCGGCCACCGGGCGCGTCCACGCCGGCTGGGCGCACGTACGCGCAAGGCATTCCTGCTGATCCACATCGCCTCCGCCGGCGCGTGGATCGGCATCGACGTGGTGATGGCCGTGCTGGTGTTCACCGGGTTCCTGACCGACGACAGGGACACCGCGGCCATCGCGTTCCAGGCACTCGAACTGACCACCGTGTGGCCACTCCTCACCACGGGCCTGATCTGCCTGGTGAGCGGCGTCGTCCTCGGCCTCGGTACGAAGTACGGCCTCGTGACGTACTGGTGGGTGGCGATCAAGCTGGTGCTGAACATCGTCCTGACCGCACTGGTCCTGCTGTCCCTACGCGGCGGCGTCGCCGATGTGGCGGAGTACGGCCGGCAGCTCGCCGAGGGCAGCGGCGCCGGCAGTCCGACAACGGACATGCTCTACCCGCCGATCGTCTCGCCGACCGCGTTGATGATCGCCCTGCTGCTCGCTGTCTACAAGCCGTGGGGTCTGATCCGGAAACGTCGGGCGTGATCGGTGGGGTTCGAGCGCAGGGCACGCCCGTCGCGCAAGGTCGACGCCGTGAGGAAGCTGCCGCGCAGGGGGCAGGGGTACGCGCCGAATTGTCGAACGAGCTCACCGGTCGGGGAGGTTGAGTCGCTTCAGGCGTTCGTACGCCCCGCTGATGTGCTTGTCGATGCCGTCCTGGGCGGCCTGCGGATCGCCCAGGGCGAGCGCGTCGCGCAGTTCCAGGTGCTCGATGTAACCGACCTCGTGGAAGTCCGGGAAGCTGGCGTTGCGGGCGCGGAGGAACACCGTGACCTGACCGCGGATGGAGGCCCAGACCCGCTGCACCCGGCTGTGGTCGCAGTAGGCGTAGATGATGTCGTGGAACTGCAGGTCGAGCAGGACCGCGTCCTCGGGATCGATCCTCGTGTCCACGCCCTTCATCTGCTCGAGGACGGCATCCATCTCCTCGAACCCCTTACCCTGCATCCGGGTGCATGCCCGGCTGGCGGCGAGCCGTTCGATGGCGCCGCGGAGGGTGTGAACCTCCTCGATGTCCGCCCTGGTCAGGGTGCTGACGAACGCTCCCCGGTGACGACGCAGCTCGACGTGCCCCTCTACTTCGAGGCGCGCGAGGGCCTGCCGGATGGGGCCGCGGCTCACCTTCAGTGCGTCGGCCAGCACGGACTCCTTGAGGTGCTGGCCAGGTTGGAACGTCCCCGCGGTGATCATCTCGCGGAGCACATCGGTGGCGAGATCGCCAAGAGCGGGCTGCGACGGCAGTGGCGAGTCGATGCTCTCGGGGATCACAGGGGCCCCTCCTCGAGACACACGTTCCGACCTCCAACAGAACGACTCTAGTGGAGCCGTCTGAGTTCGTACATTGTAAACGATTTTCGATTGACAGTTTCCAGGCTACCGCGAGACACTCATGGCCCAGCAGCGCCGTCGGGGGTCGACCGGGGTCATCTCCCCTCGTCTGCGGGAGGTTGTCGCCGCGACGAGGAAGTGCCTCCCTACAAGAAGCAGAGGCAGATCCAGAGCCATGAGCACTGATACGTCCGCCGTACACGTCAGCCGACGAAGGCTCGGGCCGTTCCCGCCCGCGGCTCCCAGCAATCCCGATGCGCCGCACGTGGTGCGGGCGAGCGTCGACGTGGATGCCGCCGCCGGCCAGGGACCCCTCACCCGGGTCTGGGAGAGCTTCGGCTACGACGAGATCAACTGGACCTACACCCCGACCGGCAAGCGCCTGCTCCAGAAGTTCGCCGACTTCTCCGGCGCCAGTTACCACGTCCGGCCGCACTACGTCTTCTGCTCCGGAAGCGGCTTCGGCATCCCGCACTGGGGCAACGGCAACGTCTATCACGAGGACGCCGACGGCAACCCGTACTACGACTTCACCATCGTCGACCAGGCCTACGACGCGATCGTCGGCGCCGGTCACCACGTGATCGTCGAGCTCGCCTTCACCCCGCGCGACCTGGTGCCGCCGGAGGCGGAGGAGCTGAAGGTCGTGCCCAGCCCGACCGTCTACACCTCCTACGAGGCCGGCACCTGGGGGTACCCGCCCAAGGACTACGACAAGTGGGGCGGCCTGATCGCGGCGCACGCGCAGCACTGCCTCGAGCGCTACGGCGAGGAAGAGGTCACCGCCTGGTTGTGGGAGCTGTGGAACGAGCCCGACATCAACTACTGGCGGGGCACCCTGGAACAGTTCAACGAGCTGTACACCGTCACCGCGCGAGCCGTTCGCAGCGTGCTACCGAACGCCAAGGTCGGCGGCCCGACGGTCACCAGCGGCGGCCTGGAGTTCCTCAAGGGATTCCTGGACTACACCTCGAGCCGGAACGAGCCCCTGGACTTCATCTCCTACCACACCAAGGGCTGCTTCTTCCCGACCCGGGACTACCGCCCGGCAAGCAGCCCGCCCGCCGAGCAGCTGAGCCCGTCGTCGACGAAGATGCTGTACGACCTGCGCGAGTTCAACCGCGCGATCGCCGAGTACGAGCAGTATCGGGATCTTCCGGCGATCGTGGACGAGTTCGATGCCGCGGTACCAGCCCACTTCGGCCGCTACGACAACCGCAACTACGAGTTCCAGAACACCGAGTACTACCCCGTGTTCCAGGTCAAGGTGATGAAGAAGATCCTCGACCTGAACGCCAACGAGACCGTCCAGGTCGAGCGGGCGACCTCATGGAGCTTCTACTTCGAAGGCGAGCGGTTCTTCGAGGGCACCCGGTCGTTCCAGACCGCGGGCGGGATCGAGAAGCCGCTGCTGAACGCGTACCGGATGCTTTCCCTGCTGGGCGACGAGCGGATCCGCGCGACCTCCGACGTGGCCTGGAACATCGGTGAGCTGGAGAACACCGACGGCAGCAGCATGCCCGAAGAGGTCGACGTCCTGGCCTCCCGTGCCGACAACGGCGCACTGGCGGTCCTGGTGTGGCGACACACCGACGACCAGTACCAGACCAGCGAACAGGAAACGACGGCCAGTCTCACGGTACGCAACCTGCCGGGCCGTCGCTTCCGGGTGCGGCACTACCGGATCGACGCCGACCACAGCAATGCCCACACGGCGTGGAAGGCGGTTGGCTCGCCGCAGGATCCGACCGACGAGGAGCTCGCCGGGATCAAGGCACGACAGGGGCTCGAGGAGTTCGAGCCCGCTCGCACGGTCGAGGCCGAATCCGGGAGCCTGTCGCTCGAGGTGTCCCTGCCACTCCCGGCCGCGTCGCTGCTGGTCCTGGAGCCCGCCGACTGATCGCGCCGACTGATCGCGCCGACTGATCGCGCCGACAACCAACCTGTGAGCGCGGAGGAATCGAAGGAGCACGAGATGAGCCACGCCGCCGCCGTCGCGTTGAACAACGGCGTGCAGGTTCCCCAGATCGGCTTCGGGGTCTTCCAGGTCCCGCCGGACGCGACCCAACGTGCGGTCGAACGCGCCCTGGAAGTTGGATACCGGCACATCGACACGGCGGCCGCGTACAACAACGAGGCCGGCGTCGGAGCCGCCGTCCGGGCGAGCGGCATTACCCGGGAAGAACTCTTCCTCACCACGAAGCTGCGCAACGGTGAGCACGGCTACGAGTCGACACTGAAGGCGTACGACGACAGCCTCGCCCGCCTCGACGTCAGCTGTGCCGATCTGTATCTCATCCACTGGCCCCATCCGACGGCAGACAAGTTCGTCGACAGTTGGCGCGCGCTGGAACGGATCTACCAGGAGGGCCGGGTCCGGGCAATCGGGGTGTCGAACTTCCTGCCCGAGCACCTGGAGCGGTTGCGGAACGAGACCGAGATCGTGCCGGTCGTCAACCAGATCGAACTGCACCCCACGTACCAGCAGAGCGAACTGACGCAACTGTGCCGTCAGCGGTCCATCGCGGTGGAGGCCTACTCTCCGTTGGGCCAGGGACATGACATCGGTGTGCCGGTCATCGCGGCGATCGCGGATGAGCACGGCGTGACACCGGCCCAGATCGTGCTGCGTTGGCACCTCCAGCAGGGCCACATCGTGATTCCCAAGTCGGTAACGCCGGATCGGATCCGCTCCAACCTCGATGTCGCGGGGTTCAGTCTCACGCCGCAGGAGTTGGCCTCGATCACGGCCCTGGAGTGCGGCCATCGGACGGGGAACGATCCGCGCACCTTCTCCCTCAGCCAGATCCGGTAGCGAACAGCGATGGGAGCCGGCGGGCCAATGACGACCAGATCTGCACAGCTCACCCGGCGCGAGTCGAGGAAGGCACGGCGCGCCTCGACGGTGGACGAGCGGATGGTGGCCCCCGACCGCACCTGGAAGCGGACGACCTGGATCTGGATCTTCCTGCTTCCCACCGTGGTGCTCTACGGCCTCTACACGATCTACCCCATCATCGCCAGCTACTGGTACTCGCTGGTGGAGTGGAACGGATTCGATGCGGACCAGCGGTTCGTCGGACTCCAGAACTACCGCGCGGTCTTCGACGACCCGTTCTTCTGGAACTCGTTCAAGATCACGCTGCTGTTCATGTTGTTGGTGGTCCCGGCCCGGGTGTTGCTCAGCCTGTTCCTGGCCATCGTGCTGAACTCGCCCAAGCTCCCCCTGGTCGGCCTGCTGCGTTCGGCGTTCTTCATTCCGGTGGTCACCACCACGGCGATCATCGGCGTGGTGATGCGGTTCGTCCTCGACCCCGCCAGTGGGCCGATCAACAGTGTCCTCTTCGCCCTCGGCGTGGAGGGAGTCGACTTCCTCGGCAACCAGAACACGGCACTTCCGACCGCCGCCGCGCTCTATGTCTGGAAGTTCTTCGGCGTCACGATGATCTACTGGCTGGCGGCCCTGCAGACGATCCCGCAGGAGATCTACGAGGCGGCCAGGATCGACGGCGCCAATACTCGGCAACTCTTCTTCCACATCACACTGCCGCTGCTGAAGCCGTTCCTGATCATCATCACCGTGCTCACCGTCGAGGAAACCTTCAACAACTTCGACCTGATGTACACGCTGACCGCCGGCGGGCCCTACTTCCACACCGAGATCATCGAGATCTACATCTACCGTTGGGCCTTCGCCGCATCCATCCCGCAGCTGGGACACGCATCGGCGGCGGCAGTGCTCTTCGGACTGCTCGTCGCCATCGTCGGAGCCCTCCAGCTCTGGGGCGTCTTCGCCGCCCGCCGGATGAGGAGATCGAACCCATGACCACTCAGCTGGCCGGGGACCGCCGAGACAAGTTTCCCCGTCGAGGCGGCGATGAGCGCAGCCTCGCGCGCACTCGGCGACGGCAGCGGATCCTGCGCCGCGTGCCCTGGTGGATCGGCGCGGTGTTCCTCGTGGGTACGGCGGCGCTGTGGGTGTTCCCCTTCGTCTGGATGGCGTCGGCGTCACTCAAGGACAACATGGAGATGTTCTCCGGAGGGCTCAACCTCTTTCCGAGCGACTTCGTCTGGGGCAACTACGTCCGCGCCTGGAACGACGCACACTTCGGCCGCTATCTGATCAACACGGTCATTGTCACCCTGGCCACCGTCGTGATCGTCACGGTCAGATGTGCGACCTGCGGATACGTACTGGCCCGTTATCGGTTCAGGGGTTCCAAGATCTTCCTGGGCGTCCTGATCGCGACCCTGTTCGTGCCCACCGGCTACACGATCATCCCGGTCGTCAAGATCTCCATGCAGCTGGGCCTGCTCGACTCGCTGACCGGGATGATCGTCGCCTTGAGCGGTGCGGCGTACGTGTCGGCGATCCTGCTCTACTGGGGATACTTCAGACGGATTCCACGAGAACTGGAAGAAGCAGCGGTCGTCGACGGCGCGGGGTTCGTACGGACGTTCTTCTCGGTCATGCTTCCGCTCGCCATGCCGGTCACCGCGACCGTCGCCGTGCTGACCTTCATCACGACCTGGAACTCGTTCTTCCTACCGCTGGTGTTCTCGTTCAGCCGGCCAAACATCCGGACCGTCAGCGTGGGCATGCAGGCATTCGTCGGGGAGACCGCAACGGACTGGACCGGGATGGCCGCGGCCGGCGTCATCTCGATCGTGCCGGTCGTCGCGGTCTTCATCTTCCTGCAGCGCTATTTCGTGGAGGGCATCTCGGGGGCGGTGAAGTCCTAACTCTCCCTACGCATACGGCTGTGCCCACACGTGTGGGTCAACACAAAGGAGTGGAGTCGATCATGACTGGACTGACACGCCGCGGCTTCCTGGGCGCGGCCTCGGCACTGGCCGCGAGTGGGATCGCGGCCGGATGCAACAATCCGGACAGCACGAGCGGCCCGGGCGGATCGTCGGGTGGCAAGAAGGAGTCCGGAGCTTTGGAGTGGTGGGACCACTTCAGCTCGTACCAGCAACTGCACGACGACTGGGCGGCGAAGCAGTCGTCCGCTTTGGGCACGACCGTCACGCACACCTACTACGACGCGTCCAAGGCACAGCAGGCGTTCCAGCTGGCCCAGCAGGCGAACAAGATGCCGGACGTCTATTCCAACATCATCGGGCTGCCGTTGGCCGCTCTCGTGAGCGGCAACTGGGTACACGAGCTGAGCCTGTCCGAGGAAACGCTGGCGAAGATCCCGGACAACATCCTGACCGACGGGATCACCACCCTCGAGGAGAAGCTGTACGGGTTCCCGCTGTTCAGCTTTCGGCAGAGTACGGCCTTGGTCTGGATGAACAAGGATCACATCACCAAGGCAGGACTCGACCCGGCCGATCCTCCGACCGACTACGCCGGATTCAAAGACGCCCTGGGAAAGCTGAAATCGGCCGGGATCCAACCGATGGCGTTGGCGATGGGAGACGACGGTGGACGCTTCCGGGACCAGGTCGACGACATGGCGCAGGTGGTCGGCTTCCCCGGCTATCAGGGGCTGAGGTTCGACACCGGTGAGTACGCCTACCACGATGACAGCTATGTCACCGTGATCGAGTTCTTCAAGGAGCTCTACGACTCCAAGCTCATGCTGCCGGGAACCAACAACCTCGGCGTGGTCGACGCGCGGACACGGTTCGCGTCCGGAGCGGTCGGGATCTTCATCGACGGCATCTGGTGCGCCGGCGGATCCAAGGCGCTCGTTCCGGAGTTCGTGGACAAGATCGGGGCGGGTCCGATCCTCGCGCCCACGTCTGGAACCGACGTCTGGACGTACCGGGGCCGACCGGGCGCCACCTGGTTCGTCTCGGCAAAGAGCGGCGACCCGGAAGCAGCGTCCAAGTTCATCGAATCGTTCATGACGGAGGAGTATCAGCAGGGCATGATCGCGGCGATGGACCAGCCGCCGCTCAACCTGGACCTGGTCGCCAGCTCCGACGCGATCGACGCGTACAAGGAGAGGGTGGCGTTCTGCAAGGACAACGTCTTCCTGATGCCGCAGGCGATCGTGAAGAATCCCGAGATTGCCGCGGTCGACGCCGAACGCAAGCCGATCACCCCGCATCTGGGCGCTATCCTCCAGGGTTACCTCGGTGGATCGATCAAGGACCTGCGTAGTGAGCTGAAGAAGCTGAGCGACGCCTTCGAGGCCGACCGGGAACAGGCGATGCAGAAGGCCAAGGCGTCCGGCGCGAACGTGTCCGAGGACGACTACGTCTTCAGCGACTGGAAACCCGGCGTCGACTACGCATCGACCGACGGCTGAGGTGCCCCGGTGGGCGGGCCGGCAACGGCGGTGATCACACCATGGTGATCGCCGGAAAGATGATCGCCGGAAAGATGATCGCCGGAAAGACGATCGCCGGAAAGACGATCGGCGGAAGGAGGCGTTGACGTGGCGGCCGAGCAGGTAGGGCGAAGCGTCGTCGTGACGGGTGCGGCGTCGCCGCGAGGGATCGGGCGAGCCACGGCAACCCTCCTTGCCAGCAGGGGGTGGAGCGTCGGGGTCCTGGACATCGACGAGTCGCGCGGAAGGGAACTTGCCGCCGAGCTGGCGGAGACCCACCACGTGGCGAGCTGCAGTGTCGCTGCAGACGTGTCGGACGAGGAGCAGGTGCGAGCGGCGATCGACGCCCTGGAGGCGAGCCTGCCACCGATCGGCGGGCTCGCCAACCTGGCCGGCGTCAGCTCTCCCGTGGGCTATCTGGAACTGACCTCGGCGGAGTGGCACCGGGTGATCAACATCAACCTCAACGGTGTGCACTACGTGACCCGGCGGGTGGCCGAGACCATGGCAAAGAACCGCTTCGGCAGAATCGTCAGCGTGTCATCGGTCTCCGCGCAGCGTGGTGGCGGAACCTACAGCAAGACGCCCTACACCGTTGCCAAGGCGGGCCTGATCGGCCTCACTCGCTCGTTGGCCCGCGAGCTCGGTTCGTACGGCATCACCGTCAACGCCGTGGCTCCCGGGCCGATCGACACCGACATCATGGGTGGCCCGCTCACGCCCGAGCGGAAGGCAGATCTGGCGAAGGACCTCGTCGTCAACCGGGTCGGCGTACCGCAGGACGTTGCCGCCGCGATCGCGTTCCTGCTCTCAGATGAGGCCGGATACATCTCCGGACAGACGCTGAACGTCGACGGCGGCCTCTACATGCACTGACTCCGATCGGCGAAGGGCTCGCGACTTGGCCGAGTCGACCCGGGTTGTCGGTACGAAGGACTAGGTTCGTCTCCATCATCGAGAGAACGGACGGGTCATGACCACCGAATCGACCAGCGTCACGGAGCCGGCGCTGAGCCAGGAGCGTTCCGACCTGCTGGCAAAGCTCGCAACCCACCGGCACTTCCTCCGCTACACCGTCCGCGACCTCACCGACGATCAGGCCAGGCTGCAACCGACGGCCAGCGAGCTCAGCCTCGGCGGCCTGATCAAACACGTCGCCGACACGGAGGAGAACTGGATGCGGTTCGCCGTCGGCGGCGCGGACGCGATGGAGGACGGCTCAGCGGACTGGGCAAACAGGTTCCGCATGGTCGAGGGAGAGACGCTGGCCGGCCTTCTGGACCGGTACGCCGAGGTCGCCCGCAGGACCGACGAACTCGTGGTGTCGCTACCCGACCTCGACCAGTCACACCCGCTGCCGGTGGCACCGTGGTTCGAACCGGGGGCCACGTGGTCGGTGCGGCTGGTGCTGATCCACATCATCGCCGAGACCGCGCAGCACGCCGGCCATGCCGACATCCTCCGCGAATCGATCGACGGCTCCAGGACCATGGGCTGAGCCGCCGCTGACCCTCCTGGGCCCGCGGAGGCCCAGGGGAGAGGCCCTCAGGGCGGAGTGGACGTACTCCGTCAGTCCACCGATCGGCGCAGGAAGCGGGGCGTGTCGCAGTCGATTCCCTTTGCCCGGGCGAGGGCGACGCCGTAGCGGTGGACCCGCACCAGTTCGGCCATCGGATCCCGTTCGGAGTCGACGATGTGGGCACCGGTGCGTTCGATGGAGGTACGCACCTGCGCGGCGAGCGGGCCGAGCGACCAGACCAGTGTGCCGGGGGACGCGACGCTGACCGGGCCGTGTTCGTACTCCACGTCGAGATAGCTCTCGGTCATCGCGCACGTCATCTCGCGCAGCTTCAGTGCGGCCTCGGCGGCGAGCCACGATGCCCAGCCGCTGCCGAGGAAGACGAGATGGTCGTAGGCACCGACCTCGGGAAGCGGCGCCCGCAGGGCGTCCTCGGCCTCGGCGGCCAGCGTGCCGAGATCGGTGCCGAGAAACCCACGCAGCAACGCGAGCCCGGTCGTCGCGAAGCGGGTCTGGACGACGGACTTCTCGTCGGCGAACGACAGTCCGACCACCTCGTCGGCGGCCTCCGCGACCGGAGACTTGGGCGTGCCGGTGAGGGCGATCCGCCTTGTCCCGGGTGGGGTCGCAATCATTGCCTCAACGAGGTCGCGAGTGGTGCCGGAGCGCGAGATCGCCAGCAGGACGTCGTACGTACGACCGGGTGGTACGCGCGAGGCGACGAAGGCGTCGGCCTCGCCGAGCCCCGCCTGCTCGCGCAACTCGGCGTACGCCCCACCCATGTAGTAGGACGTGCCGCACCCGACGGCGGCGAGCCGACCCTGCGCCGCGGACACGGTTTCCGCAATCGTCGGGACCAGGGCCGCGGCCGTCTTCCAGGCGGCGGGCTGGTCTTCCAGCTCGGCCTGCGTCAGTGTGCCGAGGCCATCGGTCGCAGCGCCATGGGTGGTGGGGCCATGGGTGGTGGGGCCATGGGTGGTGGGGCCATGGGTGGCAGGGCCCCCGGTCACGCGGCCAGCGGTGTCGGTCACAGGGCCACTTCCGTCGTCAGCCGGGCGAGCGCTTCGGCGAGCTCGCGTTCATCAGGTTGGGCGGCGGTGCCGCCGCTCGCGCGTGCCGACAGCGACCCGCACGCGGCGCCGGCTGCCAGGCACTCCGGCAGGGAGCGTCCGGACAACGCGCCGTGAATGAATCCGGCGTCGAACGAATCGCCGGCGCCCGTCGTGTCCACGACCCCGACTCCGAGGGCCGGGACCGACCAGGTGTCGTCGGCCCGCCCCGCCCGGACGGCCAGGGCGCCCTTCGCGCCGCGTTTGACGACGACCGTGGAGTCCGGACGCATCTGCCGGCCGAGCGCGACGGCCGCATGCGCGGCGGCCTGGCCGCCGGTGAGTGCCGCGGCCTCCTGCTCGTTCACGAAGATGATGTCGGCGTGGGGGAGCAGCGGCAGCAGATCGCTCCAGCGACCCGTCGGATCCCAGTTGGGATCGAACGACGTCGACAGTCCCGCGGCGCGCGCGTCGTCGAAGAGCCGGGGCAATTCGGGTCGGAGGTCGCGCTGAAGGAAGACACTGCCGACATGCAGGTGCCGCGCGCCCCGGAGCAGCGCGTCGGGCACGTGGTCGCGGCGGGTCGCGCCGATGCTGCCCGGGAAGGTCAGCAGGGCACGATCATGGCCAGGGTTGAGGATCACGGTCACCCCGGTGGGAATCGACGGGTCGACGACGACCGCCGAGGTGTCAACCTGCCGTTGCCGGAGTGCGTCGCGGACCGCCGTACCGAAGAGGTCGTCGCCGATCACGCCGACCATTGCGGTGGTGTGCCCGAGCCGTCGTACGCCGCACGCGAAGATCGCCGACGACGAACCAAGGGTGACGCGGCAGTCGTCGACGAGCTGCTCGTGCTGGCCGAAGGTGGGGACTGCCCCGGCGCCGGAGACGACGATGTCGACGTTGAGTTCGCCGACGACGAGCACCTCCGCTTTGACCGTCCCCGCTGCGCCGGCCGCGGCTGAGCCCGTCGCGGCACCCCCAGGTGCGGCACGTCCTGTTGCGGGTTGGCCGGTCACAGGGACGTCCCGGCGGCGGGGGCGAGGAGGGTGGCGCGGAACCGGTACCGGTCGCCGCGGTAGATGATGCCGCCGAGCTCGATCACCCGGCCGTCGGCGGCGAAGGTCACTTGCCTGGTGGAGAGCAGGGGCTGGCCGGGCTCGAGGTCGAGGAGTCGGGCCTGCTCGGCGTCGGCGGGCAGTGCCTCGATGCTGTAGTCGGCCCGCTGGGGAGCGACGCCCGCGTCGGTGAGCACGGCGTAGAGCGATCCGCGGGAGTAGTCGTGTGCGGCTAGGCCGGGGGCGATCGCCAGGGGCACCCGGCTGCGGTCGAGCGCGACGGGCAGGTCGTCGAGCATGCGCAGGCGGCGTAGGTCGAGGACGTCCGCCCCTGGCGCCACCCCCAACTGCTGGGCCTCGTCGAGGTCGGCGGGGCGCACTTCCTGGGACAGCACCTTGGACGACGGCGTCAACCGCTGCGCCCGCGCCATGGCGGAGAAGCTCATCAACACGTTGGCGGGTTCACCCACCGGCTCGACCGCGACGTACCAGCCGCGGCCGTGGGACGGCGCCAGCAGGCCGTCGTCGGCGAGTTGCACGAGCGCGCGGCGAAGCGTTACCCGGCTCACGTTGAGGCGCGTACACAGGTCGCGCTCGCTCGGCAGCCGGGTGCCGCGTGGATAGATGCCCGCCGCGACGTCGCCGGCAAGCTGTTGGCGCACGCGTTCGTGCAACGGGACCAACGTCTCGACCATGACCGCACCCTACAGCACCACCGAATACCAGTAGCAGGCCCGAATGGTGGACCACTTCTACCAAGAGGTCTCTTGTGGTATTGTCCAGCCGCGCTGGACGGATCGATTGTCGCCTCTCCACCCGACGAGCGCAGCCGACAGGCGAAGGACCGAGGAGCCCCTCGAAATGACCAAGGTCGACGTGGACAGGTACCTCCGAGACGGTTATCTCCTCAGCCGCTCGGTGCTGGACTCGGCACGAGTGGAGGTCCTGCGGGAGGAAGCCCGCCGGCTCCTCGACCTCTGCACGCGAGAGTCGACGCAGTACGCCGCGCGGATCGAGTGGGAGGTCGACCACCTCGCCGAGACCGACCAGACCGGCATGCAGGGCGTGATCCGCAAGCTCGAGCCGGTGTCGGACCTCAGCCCGATGTTCGCCGACCTTGCCCGCGACCCGCACATCACGACGTCGGCGGCGCGGATCTTCGGCGAGCCGGTCGAGTTGTTCGAGGACAAGCTCAACCTCAAGCTCCCGGGCGGTTCGCCCTATCCGTGGCACCAGGACTGGAGCTGCTGCTGGCGCGCGCACACCGACGAGCTCGTCACCTGCTTCGTCTATCTCGACGACGCGGACGAGACCAACGGGTGCCTGCAGGTGGTGCCCGGCAGCCATCGTGGAAAGCCGACGCATCCGTTCAAGGCCGGCGGGCACTTCGAGGTCGATCCCGGTGTCGTCCCGCAGGACCAGATCCGGCCGGTGCCGCTCCGGGCCGGCGACATGATCGCGTTCGATCCCTATCTCCTGCATTACTCCGACCTCAACCGGAGCCGGGAGCCGAGGATGGCCATCATCTACACCTTCAACCCGGCCCGGCTCGGCCAGATCAACGAGCAGCGGTTCCCACCGTTGCCATCCACCGGACGCAGGTGACGCCTCCGCACCACCGGTCCGCATCGTCGCCCACTGGTGCCCACTGGAGCACGCTCACCGGGATCAAGTGAGGGGTTGTTTATGACACAGGTCAAGGTGGTGCTCATCGGGGCGGGCAGCACGGTGTTCACCCCGGGGTTGCTGGCCGATCTGGCGGCGTCGCGGGTCTTCGACGGCGCGGCGGTGCATCTCGTCGACCTCAACGAGGACGCCGCCGTGACGATGGCACGGCTGGGTCGGCGGATCGCCGGTGAGCGCGGGTCCGGCATGACCGTCGAGGCTCATGTCGGCCGCCGGGAAGCCCTTCCCGGGGCGACGCTGGTCGCGACGACGATCGCGGTGGGGGGCGCCGGCGGGTGGCGCGCCGATCTGGATGTACCCCTGAAACATGGAGTACGCCAGACCGTCGGTGACACGGTGGGGCCTGGCGGGGTGCTGCGGGCGCTGCGGCAGGTTCCCGAACTGGTCGCGATTGGTCGGGACGTCGCCGAGCTCGCGCAGGACGCGTGGCTCGTCAACTACGCCAACCCGTTGACCGCCAACGTCCGCGCCATCAGTGGCTGGGCGCACGAGCGGGTCATCGGTCTGTGTCACGGCACGATGCACACGCGGTCGATGCTCAGCTCGGTGCTGGGTGTGCCGAGAAAGGAGCTGACCACGGTGTTCGCGGGCGTCAATCACCTGTGCTGGTTGCTCCAGCTACGCCACCGCGGCGTCGACGTCTATCCGAAACTGCGTTCACTGGTAGCCGAGGCGACGGTTCCGGGCAACCACTCGAACAGCCCACTGAGCGAGCCGGTCTCCGCCGACCTGATGGACCTCTTCGGGCTCTATCCCGCACCCGGGGACCGGCATGTGGCGGAGTTCTTCGCGTGGTACCTCGGCGGTGCGCCGGACGGGGCGGATCTCCCGTGGGGACTGCAACCCGGCCTTGACGCCACCCACCACTACATCGATGCGAAGTCGGACCTGTGGGACAAGCTGCACGCGCAGGCGTCGGGCACCGAACCACTCGACGCCGCGCCGGAAGGCCAGGAGGCCGAACGTCTGGTGGCGATCGCCGAGGCTCTGCTCACCGGCACCGACCTCGTCGAGCTCGCGGTCAACGTCCCCAACCGCGGCAAGATCTCGAACCTCCCCGACGAGGCGGTCGTCGAGGTACCCGCCGTGATCGGCGGAGCGGGCGTCACCGGCCTCGCGGTGGGAGACCTTCCCCCCGCGCTCGCCGCCGTCCTGTCGGCCCGCGCCTTGCAGCAGGAGTTGACGGTGCAGGCGGCGATGAGCGGCTCACGCCACCTAGCTCTCCAGGCGCTGGCGACCGATCCGCTCGTCCCCAGCCCTGAGGTCGCGCGGTCGATCCTCGACGACGCCGTCGTCGCTCACGCGCCCCTGCTCGACGCGTACGGCCCGACTCGAACCGCCTGACTCGAACCGCCCGACTCGAACCGCCCGACACGAACCGGCCCACTACCTGCGGGGCGTGCCGGTTCCGCGCTTCCACAGCGGAGCGATCTGCGCCTCGGTCGCGCTCTGTTGGGTGGCCGCGCTCAATGCCTCGATCGGCCCAGCCCAGTGCAGGCCGTACTGGTCGAAACGGTTGCGGTCCTTCTCGTACGCCGTCTCCGCCTGCTGGTCGAGGTAGACCTGGTACGGCCGGCCGCGTAGCTCGGCGTTGAGCTCGCCGAGGTTGCGGACGTAAACGCCCTTGAACGTCGGACCGTCGGCACCACAACCGTTCGCCTCGCACGGCTCGGTGAGAACTCCTGCGGGGTGGAGATAGTCGCTGTGGGTGGACGCGTCGGCGAGAACCTTCGCCTGGGTGAGGTACGAACGGTCACCCGTCGCCCAGGACAGCTCCGTCAAGGCGCCAAGGATGATGCCCTGGTTGTAGGTCCAGGTGACGTCACCGTTGTTCTGGCAGGTGGCGCCGTCGAGGCCGTCGTTGATGAGGTTCTCCTCGTTGATCATCCCGCTGGCCTCGAACCACTCCCAGTTCTCCAGCGCCTGAGCGAGGTACTCCGTATCGCCGGGGATCCGGTTGTGCAGGCTGGCCGCGACCTTGATGAAGAGCTCGTTGGTGACCGCGTTCTTGTAACGCTGGTTGATGTTCCACACCACACCGCCGCCGCAGATCTCGTCCCGACTCGCCCACATGTAGTCGGCGTCGAACTTCGCCGTCTCGAGATAGCGCGGATCGCCGGTCAGGTCGTACGCACGGATCCACGCCAACGCCCACCAACCGGTGTCGTCGATGTAGTCGTTGGTGAAGTTGCCGCCCTGGGCGTCGATGTTCTTCTCGTAGGTGTTGGCGATGATCCAGTCGTAGCTCCGGTCGCCGGTGGCCAGTTGGTAGTCGAGCACGGCGGTGAGGGCGTTGGCGGAGTTCCACCAGCCGGTCGTCTTCCACAGGCCGGTGTCGGCGTTGTAGAGCTTGACGAGTGCGGCGATCGCGCGCTTGCTCGGAGTGCCCTTGGTGCTGGGCTTCTCGACGCCGATCCACGCCGTGCAGACGATGTCGTCCCGGTTGCCGGCCTTGCCGCAGGCGCGCAGCACCCCCTTGGTGCCATCGGCGGCGTTGATGTCGTACGCCTCAGTGGACGTTCCGCGTGTCCCGTCAGGGATCGTGGTGTAGCCAAGCCGCTCGTCGGCGATGGTCTCGCCGCCGTCGTATGACCGGTCCAGCCACACCTCGTCAGTGGGATCGCCGTTGTTGATGGTGGCCCAGCCCAGCGCGTCCCGGTCGGAGATGTGCAACTCGATCGAACGCCCGAAGATGGTGTTTCCGTCGGCCAGCCGGTCCTCGGTGGGTGCTGCGGCCGCGGTGCCCGCGGTCGATGTGCCGGCGGTCGATGTGCCGGCGGTCGACGTGCCGGCGGTCGATGTGCCGGTCATCATGCCCACCCCCAGGGCGAACGCGCCGGCCGCTGTCAGCAGCCGTACCCCAGAGCGGGTTCGCATCGTCGTTGTCATGGAGCCTCCACCTGCGTCGCGTCCGCCCACGGGACTGACTGCTGAACGTTTCGGGCGGAGACAGCCAACAAGATCGGCTTGATGCATGGGAACGAATCCACCCAGGATGACCGTGGCCGGCCAGCGTCGGCCTACTGCTGCCACATCCACGTGTCGGCGGTGAACGCGGACTTCCTGTCCGTGTGGACAATGCCGCCGAACGCGACGAGGCGGTCGCCCACCCATACGGCGGCGGGGTCTTCGGCAGCGCCCCGGACCGGTTGCGGTAGACGGATCCACCGGCCGTCCTTCCCGGCTCCTGGGTCGAGGACGAATCCGCGCACGATCGCGAGTTCCGGCCCACCGGTCGCCGGACCCTGCCACAGATCGTCGGTGGGTTCCGCCGGCACGGCGGGCAGCGGGCGCCACTGCCTTGCCCGCGGGTCGAAGATGCCACCCTCGGGGTAGACGCGGCCGTAGTTACCGGTCTGTCCGCCGTCGGCGCCACCGATGGACGGGTCGACGAGCAAGCCGTCGGTGTGTGACCAGTACCAGCCGCCGATGATCTCCGAGTCGGGCAGCCGCCGCCATGTCTGCTTCGCGAGGTCGTACTCGGCGGCTTGCACGATGCTGGGCTTGTCCGCCCCAGGGTTCGTCACCAGTTCGTGCGCGAAGAGGACGAGCCGCTCGTCGCCCACCGCCACCATCACCCGGTCGAACGACGGCGCCAACGGATCGGGCGGCAGGTCGCGCCACGTTCCGCCGTCGAGGATCCGATCGGGGACGAGGCCTTGCTCGTGGCTGGTCTCGTATGCAAGGAGCTTTCCGCCGGAGGATGTCAGCGCCGCACCGATGGAGTTCGCCGGGGCGGCGGATTCTCGCCACTGGTCGGTCGCGACGTCATAGCTCAGCAACCGGGCGGGCTTGTCGTAGCCATCGGGGCCGTGATTCTGGGCCAGGACATGCACGACGCCGTCGATGACAACGGCCTGCTCGCCGAGTAGTGGGCGCGGCGCCGGTGCAATCGTCCGCCAGGTACGCGTCGTGAGGTCGAGGGCCGCCCCGTCGCGGGTGATCCGTCCGGGAGCGCAGTCAGCACCCGGCGGACAGGGGGCCGTGTCCTGGCCGCCGATGACGAGCACCTCCGTGCCGCTCGACGCCATCACCGACGACGCGCGCGGGCTCAACGGAGCGTCCGGGAGCCGCTGCCAAAGCGCGCCGGACGTCGTGGTCGTACCTGACCCGGCCGCTATCTGGGTGGCGGGCTCGTCGCCGCAACCGGCAGTTCCCGCGAGTACGACGAACAGTCCGGTGCTGGCTGCAATCCGACAGAAACGGTTACCGACCATGCTGCCTCCCGCGTGAGTGGTCTGCGGCACATGACGCCACGGGATGCGCCGTTGGTTGTCCACCGCCGACCGTGGGTCAGTCGACGGAGAAACGTTCCCAGGCCGACTGCCGGCTGACGCCGAGCGCCTTGCCGATCTCCTCCCAGGACGAGCCGTCCTTGCGGGCGAGGTGGACGGCCTCGCGGAGGGTGCCGTCGAGAGACTTGATGCCCTCGGTGATGCCGGAGATCACCTTCAGCGGTTGAGCTCTCCAGTCACCGGTGATGCCGAGGGTCACCTTGACGTTGAACTTGTCGTCGCCGTCGTCGTCGATGCGTTCCGTGTGCTCGAACATGCCTGTCAGGATGCCCTGACGAGATCGCATGTGTCAAGGGATCCTGACGAGGGCCGCTCCACCACGCCGGCGCAACACGCCGGTACGGATGAAATCCCTTTGCCCCCGGTTAGGCGCGATCCGTAGCGTCTGGACCTTGCCCATGACTCCCTCCACCACTGCCCGTCGTACCGTCCTGCGCTGCCTCTGGCCAGGGCGGCGTCAGGCGTGCGCTCTGGGCGCGGCCATCGTCCTCGCGACCGTGTTGCCGCTCCTGGCGCCCCAACTCACCAAGCGCTTCGTCGACGACGCGATCGCGGGCCATCCCGCGACCCAGCTCACCCTCCTCGCGGTGGGCTACCTCTGCCTCGCGGTTTCGGGCCAGGTGGCGCGGATGCTGACCGCCTGGCTCGCGAGCCGACTCGCGTGGGACGGCACGAACCGGCTGCGGGAGACCCTCGCCGAACACGCGCTCGGCCTCGACATGGCCTACCACGGTCAGCGCACGCCCGGGGAGATGATCGAGCGGGTCGACGGTGACGTGGTCGCGGTGGCCGAGTTCGTTGTCGCGTTCCTGTTGGACATGGTGGCGAGTCTGCTGCTCCTCGTCGGGGTCATCATCATGGTGTTCGCGGTCGACCTGCGGATCGGCGCGGTCCTGCTGGCGTACTGCGCGCTCATGGGTTTTCTCATGATCCGCGCCCAGCGGTGGGCGATCCCGTCCGCGACCAGGGTGCGGGAGAGGTTCGCCGCGCTGTTCGGCAACCTCGAGGAACGCCTCGCCGGCGCGGAGGACATCCGGGCCAACGGCGCGGGCGAGCACGTGGTCAACCGCTTCCACCAGGCGAGCGCCGATGTCTACCGCGCCGACCTGCGAGCCGAACGGATCGGTGGCGGCCTCTTCGCCGGCACGACCGTCGGGTTCGCCGCCGGCACTGCACTCGTGCTGGGGATGGCCGCCTGGACGCAGCGTTCGGGCGCGTTGAGCGTCGGCACGGTGGTGCTGCTGTTGCAGTACACCCAGATGGTGCGGGCGCCGTTCGAACGCATCATCGACCAGCTCCAGCAGTACCAGAAGGCGCTCGCCGCGATTGCCCGGATCGGTGGCCTGCTCGCCGAACCCCGCACCCTGCCCGAGCCGCCCGACCCGCGTCCCCTGCCGGCGAGCGGTCCGCTGAGCGTCGACCTCGACCACGTGAGTTTCGCGTACTCCGACGATGACGAACAGGTGCTGGCCGACGTCAACCTGGCGTTGGCACCCGGCGAGACGCTGGGCCTGGTGGGCCGCACGGGGAGCGGCAAGACGACGATCGCGCGGATGGTGCTCCGGCTCTACGACCCGACCGAGGGTGTCGTCCGCCTGGGTGGCGTCGACCTGCGCGAGACCGACCTCGCCTCTGTGCACCGGCGGGTGTGTGTCGTGACGCAGGACGTGCAGCTCTTCGCGGCGAGCGTTCGGGACAACCTCACGCTGTTCCGCGGCGGTCACTCCGACGACGAGCTGCGGGCCGTCCTCACCGACGTGGGCCTGGGCCGGTGGCTCGCGACGCTGCCGGACGGGCTCGACACGGTGCTCGCCTCGCAGGCGGGTGGGGTGTCGGCGGGGGAGGCGCAGCTGCTGGCCTTCGCCCGGGCGTTCCTCACCGACCCGGGACTCGTCGTGCTCGACGAGGCGTCCAGCCGGCTTGATCCGGCTACCGAACTGCACATCGAGGCGGCCGTCGACCAGCTGTTGACCAACCGGACCGGCGTCCTCATCGCCCACCGGCTGTCGTCACTGTCACGCGTCGACCAGATCGCGGTGGTCGACGACGGTCGGGTGGTGGAGTACGGCCGGCGCGAGGACCTGGCCGCCGATCCCGACAGCCGGTTCGCCCAGCTGCTCGAGGCGGCGGGTGTCCGTCGGGTGCCCGCCGAAGTGGGCAGCGTCGGCTCGCCGACCGGTCGGGTGGTCGATCAGGTGGGTCCAGGCAGCGGAAGGGAGGTACGCAGATGACCGCGCGACGCGACCAGGACGCGCAGGCTGCCCAGTCCTGGTGGACCTCGATGCGGCCGGCGTTCCTGG
Source organism: Actinopolymorpha sp. B17G11 (assembly GCF_040196095.1). NCBI lineage: Bacteria > Bacillati > Actinomycetota > Actinomycetes > Propionibacteriales > Actinopolymorphaceae > Actinopolymorpha > Actinopolymorpha sp. B17G11. The sequence goes on along the minus strand of NZ_JBEFTW010000007.1, from coordinate 220,983 downwards.
TGATCGGCCGGATGGTCCGCGTCGATCCCCGTCGTTACCTGATCGGCGCCGTTCTCTGGGCGCTGTTCATCGTCGTACCGCTGCTCACCGGGCTGGTGCTGAAAGGGCTCTTCGACCAACTCAGCGGCCACCAGCCCGCCTCGCTCGAAGCGTCACTGTGGCTGTGTGCCGCGTTCGTGGCCGTCGAGGCGAGTCGGGGCGGGATCTTCTGGGCCGCGCTGAACGTCTGGCCGTACTGGTGGAACGCGGCCGAGACCACCTTGCGTACCAATGCGCTGCGGTCGATCCTCACCGCCCGCGGCCCGGCCGCCAGTCGCCTGCCGCACTCGTCGGGGGAGGCCGTGTCGCGGTTCCGCGACGACGTGCACGACGTGGTGGGTGTCACCGACAACCTCGTCGACCTGCTGGGCGCAGTCCTCTTCGGCATCGGGGCATTGACGATCATGGCGTCGATCGACCCGGTGATCACACTCGTGCTGGTCGTTCCGTTGACCGTCGTGGTGTTCCTGACCCGGGCCCTCAGCACGGTGATCCGGCGGATCCACGCCCGGGCGCGTGAGCTCGGTGCGATCGTCACCGCGTACATCGGTGAGACGTTCGGGGGCGTCCTGGCGATCAAGACCGCCGGCGCCGAGGCGGCGGTGTTGGAGCGCCTGCGGGAACACAACCGGCGCCGCCGCCAGGCCGCCGTCAAGGACCGGTTGGCGATGGACATGCTCGACACGGCGACCGGCGCCACCGTCGAGCTGAGCATCGGCCTGGTGCTCCTCCTCTCCGCTCCGGCCATGCGGCGGGGCGACTTCACCGTCGGCGACTTCGCGCTGTTCACCAGCTACGTCGGCTGGCTGACGTGGCTGCCCCGAGTCATCGGCCGGATGCTCTACAAGGTGCCACAGGCAGCGGTGGGGACCGAGCGGCTGAGTCGGCTGATGGCGACGCACGAGGATCACGACCACCTGTCGCGCCGCGGCCGCGTGTGGTTCGACGAGGATCCCCCGCCGGCGATGACCGCGCTGCCCGAGCGTGCCGACGTGGACCGACTGGAAGTACTCGAGGCCCACGGTCTGTCCGTACGTCATGACGCCAGCGGGCGCGGCGTCCACGCCGTCGACCTGCGGATCGAACAGGGCTCGTTCACGGTGGTCACCGGTGCCGTCGGTGCGGGCAAGACGACGCTGGTCCGCGCACTGCTCGGTCTACTTCCGCTGGACGGCGGGACGGTCACGTGGAACGGGCGGCGCGTCGACGATCCGGGCACCTTCCTCGTGCCGGACCGGGCCGCCTACGCCGGGCAGGTGCCCCGGCTGTTCTCCGAGTCGCTGCGGGAGAACCTCCTCCTGGGGTGGCCTGTCGACGGCGACGTGCTCGACCGGTCGCTTGAGCTGGCGGCGTTCGAGCAGGACCTGGCCGACATGCCATCCGGGCTGGACACCGTGGTGGGTCCGCGCGGTGTCCGCCTCTCTGGTGGGCAGGTACAACGGGCGACGGCGGCACGGGCACTGGTCCGGTCGCCGGACCTGATGGTGGTCGATGACCTGTCGTCGGCCTTGGACGTGGAGACCGAGCAGCTGTTGTGGGACCGGATCGCCGACGCGGCAAAGAACGGGCAGGGACCGTCCACGCTCCTGGTGGTGTCCCACCGGCGGGCGGCACTCGAACGGGCCGACCAGGTGGTGGTGCTCGACCGCGGCGAGGTGGTCGGGTCGGGCGCGCTCGGCGAGTTGCTGCGTACGTGCCCGGAGATGCGGCGGCTCTGGAGCGAGGAACTCGTCGTCGAGGCGGAGGAGCACGCCACCTCCGGGTAGTGGCGCCTGACGCGCCCAGATCCGCCGGACCCGGACGCACCATGATCATGCGTCACAGGTGAGGTCCGTCAGCCGGATGTTCCAGACGCGCGGCTACCCTGCAAGTGCCTGGCGTCGGCGGGCTGTCGACGGGGCTACCAGCAGAGGTCGCGCCCCAGATGGTGGAAGAGCTCCTTGTTGTACGGCGCGAAGTAGGCCTCGAGCCGCTTCCGCGTGGCGGGTGCCATCGCTTCCTTGTACGTTCCCAGGTTCCGATTCCTGACCGATGCCGTGTCGAGGTCATGGTCCGGCAGGCCGACGAATCGTTGCACGTCCCGCGCGACCACGCCGGGGTTGGCGAAGAAGTCTTCGCTCCTGATGACAAGGATCTGGTCAGAACTGAAGTACTTCTGCCACTCCCTGAGCTGGTGGACGTAGATCCCGCGCGCCAGATGGAAGTGGTGGCGGCGCACTCGCCTTCCCCGGGCATCGTCGGCGACCGCCTGCCCCGTGTCGAGAGGATTCGGCTCGCCCTGCCTCTCAGCCGCGATGGCGTCGTCGAAGGAGAGGCTTTCCTCGCCGCGCCTGCTGTGGTGCATGTGGCCCGAGTAGGCCCGGTCGATGGGGTTCCTCAGCATGACGACGAGCTTGGCCCCGGGAACCATCCGCGCGGCGCGCTGCGGAGCGAGGCCGTGGCACAGATAGTAGGGAGTCGCTTCGCCGGTGATCTCCTTCTGGCCGTTCCTGATGTCCGGTTGAGGGAACTGGGACATGTACCAACTCAGGCCCTTGGCGTAGTTGGCGTCGCGGTCGAAGAAGTGGAGCTCCTTGCGCTCCGCGGGTTTGAAGTAGGGATGCCGGCGAAGCAGGTCGTAGAGATACGTCGTGCCGCACCGCTGTGCCCCGATGATGATGAAGTCGGGGACGGCGCCACGCGTCCCGGCTGAACTGCGGAGAGTCCGGCGAAGGTCGGCTGCCTCCCGTTTGGCGCGCGCCAACTCCGCTTCGAGCTGGTGGACCTCCTCCTGGGGGAGCGATCCGCGGGTAAGCCCACACTCCAAGCCGACAAATGCTCGGGCCCCGTTTCCAGCCTTGATGGCCTTGTTCAAACTGAGCCTCGGCACCTGCACTCCCAACTCAGCGCGCCTACTTGGGAAGATGTTTGCCGGATTGTTGCAAACTCGTTACCGGTGGGCAAGGGTGGCGGTAGTCCAAGCCGGTGCTTGTCCCACGCCGGTCACCCCGTGCAGTGAGGAATCGGCCGACCATGATCGAGGATCGTCGCGACCTGCGGCAACGTCGACTCACAGTGCTGAACCGGCCAGCCTCTCAGCGCTGCCACGACCGTGCCGCTTCCGGTCAGTTCAGAACTCGATCCCGGCTTGTTTCGCTCGATCCGCCCGATCAGGTGGACTTGATCAGGTCCGCGCATCGCTCGCCGATCATCATCGTCGTGATGTTCGGGTTCACCGTCGTGAGCTCCGGCATCACCGAGGCGTCGGCGACCCGCAGGCCCGCCACACCCTTCACCCGCAGCGACGGGTCGATCGGTGACAGGTCGTCGTCGGCCGCTCCCATCCGGACCGTGCCCGCCGGGTGGTAGACGGTGTTGTGCGTACGCCTGACGTAGTCCGCGATCTCGTCATCGGTCCGTACGCCCGGCCCCGGGTAGAGCTCCCGCCCGGCCCAGTCCGCCATGGCCGGCTGGCCGACGATCCGCCGGGCGAGCCGGATACCGGCGACCATCACCTCCATGTCGTACGGATCGGTGAAGTAGCGCGGGTCCACCCGCGGCTTGTCGCGGAAGTCGATGCTGCGCAGCCGGACGGTCCCGCGTGACCGGGCGTGGGTGACGTTCGGCGTGAGGCAGAAGCTGTTCTCGGCGGTGGGATATCCCTGCCGCACGGTGTGCATGTCGAACGGCACCGAGCCGTAGTGGAACATCAGGTCGGGCCGGTCGAGGCCGTCTTCCGTCGTGGCGAAGATGCCGATCTCCCACCACTGCGTGGACTCTGTCACCATCGGCTGCCGCGCCTCCCAGCCGATCACCCCTTCGGGATGGTCCTGAAAATGGGAGCCGACACCGGGCGAGTCGACGACGACGTCGATACCCAACTCCCGAAGATGTTCCGCCGGCCCGATGCCGGAGAGCATGAGCAGCTTCGGCGAGTCGATCGCCCCGGTCGAGACCACCACCTCGCGGCGGGCGTAGATCCGGCGAGTGTGGAGGAGATCGGTGTCGAGCACATCGACGCCGACGCACCGACGATCACCCGTGCTGTCGTCAAGGACGAGTTGCTTCGCCCGCAACCCGGTGTGCAGCGCGAAGTTCGGTCGTACGTTCATGATCGGGTGCAGGTACGACACCGACGACGACGCGCGTACGCCGTCCTCACGCACGTTGATCTGGAAGAAGTTGGCGCCGTTGACGACGGTCTCGCCAGCGTTGAAGCGCACCCGCGGGATCCCGGTCTGCTCGCACGCGTCGAGCAGCGCAACGCCGCACGGATCCACGGCAGGGACGGTACGCAGCCGCACCGGCCCGTCCTTCCCGTGGTGGTCGCCGTCGTCGGCGTTGTTCTCCAGCCGCTGATAGAGCGGGTAGGTCTGTGCGGACTCCCAGCCGTCGGCGCCGAACTTCACCGCCCACTCGTCGAGGTCCTCGCGCGGCGCCCAGAACGCGATGCAGGAGTTGTGTGACGAACACCCGCCGAGTACCCGTGCGCGGGCGTGCCGCATGAACGAGTTGCCGTGCTGCTGCGGCTCGATCTGGTAGTCCCAGTCGTACCCGGACTCCAGCAGCGCCATCCACCGGTCGACCCGCAGGATCGCGTCGTCGCCCACGTCGCTGGGACCCGCCTCGATCAGCGCGACGGTGACGTCGGCGTCCTCGCTCAGGCGCGCGGCAACGGCGGCGCCCGCCGAACCGCCGCCCACGACTATGTAGTCGTACTCCTCGCGTGCCGGGTTCACGATCCTCCGAACCAGCCGGTCTCCTGCGGATCGATGTTGTGGTAGATGTGCTTGGCCTCCTGGTATTCGGCGAGCCCGGTCGGCCCCAGCTCGCGCCCGACACCGGACTGCCCGAACCCGCCCCACTCCGCCTGTGGCAGGTAGGGGTGGAAGTCGTTGATCCAGACCGTGCCGTGCCGCAGCCGCCCGGCGACCCGTTGCGCCTTGCCGGCGTCCTGCGTCCACACGGCTGCGGCGAGGCCGTAGTGCGTGTCGTTGCCGATCCTGACGGCTTCGTCCTCGGTGGTGAACGTCTCCACGGTGACGACCGGGCCGAACCCCTCGTCGCGGAGGACGGACATGCCCGACCGCACACCGTCGAGGACCGTGGGTGCGTAGAAGAATCCCTGAGCGAGGTCGCCCTCACCCCACGTGCCGCCACAGCGGAGCACCGCGCCTTCGGCAAGGCCACGTTGCACGTACGCCGTCACCTTGTCGCGATGGGCCGCGGAGATGAGCGGGCCGATCTCGGCGGCCTCGTCGAACGGGCCGCCCATCCGGATCCGCTCCGCGCGGCGGACCAGCTCGTCGACGAAACGGCCGTGCAGCGACTCCTCCACGACGAGCCGCGCGCCGGCCGAACACACCTGCCCCGCATGGACGAACGCCGCGTTCAGTGCATTGTCGACCGCCGCGTCGAAGGCGGCGTCGGCGAAGACGACGTTGGGGTTCTTGCCGCCGAGTTCGAGTGCGACCTTCTTCACGGTGCCGGCGGCCGCGGCGGCGATCCGCCTACCCGTCTCCAGGCCACCGGTGAACGACACGAGGTCGACGCCAGGATGCTCGGCGAGCGGGGCACCCGCGACCGAGCCGGCCCCGAGCACGAGGTTGGCGACACCGGCCGGCAACCCGACCTCGCGGAGCACGTCCATGAGCAGCATTGCCGTGTGCGGCGTCAGCTCGCTCGGCTTGAGCACGAACGTGTTGCCCGCTGCCAGCGCCGGTGCGACCTTCCACGCGGCCTGGAGCAACGGATAGTTCCATGGGGTGATCAGGCCGCACACGCCGACCGGTTCGTAGCTGATCCGGCTCACGACCGTGGGGCTTCCGGCATCGACCAGCCGACCCGCCTCGGTCCCGGCGAGCTTGCCGAAGTACCTGAAGCAGTTGGCGATGTCGTCCATGTCGATCCGGCTCTCGACCAGCCGCTTGCCGGTGTCGAGGGACTCGGCGCGGGCGAACTCCTCCTTGCGGTCGCGGATCCTCCCGGCGACGGCGAGAAGCAGGTCGCCGCGGGTCCCGGCCGGAGTCCGCGGCCAGGCGCCACGGTCGAACGCATGGCGCGCGGCCGCGATCGCCCGTCCGACATCGGCGACGCCGGCCTCGGCGACCGCACCGACGAGAGACTGGTCCGCGGGGCACCGGATCTCCCTGGCCCCGCCTGCTGCCGCGGAAACCCATTCCCCGTTGACGAACAGGGTCGCGGGCGGGTCGATCACGTCCTTCATGTGGGGATACCTGCCGACTCCTCGCCCGGGATCGCGGTGCTGCTGGCAGGCTACCGGAGCAGCTTCGCGTGACGACCAACTTGCTGAGCGTGCTTGTCGAACTCACCGCGCATCAGGCCGTGCAGGATCTCGCGGACGGCGGAGCCGAACTCGGGGTTGTCGTGTTCGTAGGTCCAGACGAGGTGCCAGACGGTCGTCAAGGCGTACGAACCGAGCAGGAGAGCGAGATCGGCCTCGTCGGGCTGCCGACCGTACCCGTCGAGAAAGGCCTCCCGCAGGTCGGGCCGGGTCCTCCACAGGCCGAAGAAGAGCCGGCCGAGGTCGTTGACCCACACCTCCGGTTGCGCCCACTCGAAGTCGATGAGATGGACGCGGCCCACGTCGACGAGCCAGTTGCGTGGGCTGTAGTCGAAGTGACAGGACACCCGGGGGGGCGCCGGAATCCCTTCCAGGGAACGAAGTGTGGACCGCACGAAGTCCAGTTCGGGCCGGTCGAAGAGTCCGTCCGCGCGGGCGACCCAGGCGTCGAGTTCGGCGAGCTTGTGTGCCACCAGATCGGTCCACGGCGGGAAGGTCTCGATCTCGTGGAAGCGCCGGAGCAGTCGGCCCGCCTGATGGTGGACCTCGACATCTTCACCGGTGAACGCGGCACCCGGGACGGCGGAGATCACCAGGGCCGGGAGATCGTCGGTCGCGGCCCGCAGTCTCGGTGCCCGGTCGCCCAGATGCGGGACCCAGCGTCGGTAGGCCGAGACCTCGCGGGCGTGGACCTCGTGGTGCGGGTTCTGTTTGGCGTACCACGCGGTGCCCTCGCGGTCGCGCAGGCGCAGGACGAGAGCGCCGCCGTGGTCCCAACCGCAGTCCGCTTCGACCGTGCAGGGCCCGAGAACCTGTCGGGCAAAGCTTTCCAGACGCGCGCGCACAGGAGTGTCCTTTCGGGTGCCACAGAGAGAGTCGTCGCCCGAGCGGGCGGAAGGCGGCACTACTACGCGCATGGGACAGGCAGGTTCAGGCATGTGCGTCCGAACAAGATCTGCGGAGAGGCACGCCGATCACGAACGTGAGCGCTGACGCGGATGTGCCGCCTCACCATGGTGGCACACCCGCGCCCGAGCCTCGAGACATAGGCACGACTTCCTGTGCCGGTAAGGCGCGCGGCGGGCGCGGCCGCTTGCTGCAGGCCGGCGTACCGGACCGTGGTGTCAGATCCAGAGGTAGGCGACGGAGGCGACGAGGATGATGGCCAGAGCGATGCTGAGGAGGCGATGTGTCCGGTCGCTCGTGACGAACCGGTTGATGACCGTCCCACCCGCGGCCCACGCCGCCGCCGTCGGGACCACGACGATCATCATCGTGGCGACGACGAGCGCACTCCCGAGCGCGACATGGAGGTCGTCCGGCCGGAACGCGCTGACCGCTGCCAGGACGAAGATCCAGGCCTTGGGATTCGCCCCCTGCAACACCGCTGCCTGGGCGAAGCCGAGCGGCCGCGCGATCTCGGCACGTCGCATCGCGTTGCTCGCGGCGATCTGGTACGCCAGGTACAGCAGGTAGAGAGAGCCACCGACCTTGAGGGCCACCTGGACCTCGGGCACGGTGGCGATGAAAGCGCCGACCCCCGCGGCCACCGCGATCGCCATGGCGCCGATCCCTGCCGACGTACCCACGATGTGGCGGAGTGTCGGGCGGAACCCGAACTGGATCCCGGACGCCCACAGGAGAACATTGTTCGGGCCCGGGCTCCCCGAACTCACGGCAGAGAACACGATGAGCGGAACCAGGTCCCTCATCTGGCGCCGTCCCGTGGCGCCGGCCGTTTCACCCGTATGGAGTCCACTCGCATGGAAGCGAACGTACGACCGTCGGGCGGCGCGGGTCTTGTACGTTCTTTGCACGCGAGCGGGCCCTTTTCGGCGGGCTATCCTGGCCGAAGCGGTACCCAGTATCCCCGGTCCGTATCCCCGGTCCGTATTCCCGGTCGGTTGAGCAGTATCGAGGGCATGATCGAAGGCACCGAAGGTCGAAGCGCGGACGGGCCCGAGCAGGTCCGGGCCTGGAAACCGACGGTGCCCGGGATCAGCGAGGTCTTCCACGCGCGTTTCACCCGTTATGCCTATCCGGCTCACGCCCACAGCACCTGGACGCTCTTCCTGGTCGACGATGGCGCGATCCGTTACGACCTTGACCGTCACCCGCACGGGTCGGACTCGTCGACGGTGGGCGTGCTGCCGCCGCACGTCGTGCACGACGGTCGACCAGCGACGAGCCGCGGATTCCGAAAGCGGGTGCTGTATCTGTCCGACCGGATGTTCGGCGAGACCTTCATCGGCCCGGCGGTCGACCGGCCGGCGATCGTGGATCCGTTGTTGCGTGGGCGGATCTCGACCGTGCATCAGGTTCTCGACTGCACCGACTCGGCGCTGGAAGCCGAGAGTCGGCTCGCGTTCATCGTCGAGCGGCTTCGCCACCACCTGCGACGTTCCGCGGACGGCCAGGATCGAAGCCACCGCACCGACACGCTGGCAGAAGGCCTACGTGCGCTGCTCGACGCGCACCTGCTGGAGCCCGTGACACTCGCCGCCGCGAGTGAGCGGCTCGGCGCCAGCCCGGCCCATCTTGTCCGTTCGTTCACGAAGACGTTCGGGGTGGCGCCGCATGCGTACCAGGTCGGCCGGCGGATCGAGGTCGCTCGCCAGTGGCTGCTCGAGGGCCGTCCGGTGAGCGACGTGGCCGTGGGCGTGGGGTTCCACGACCAGTCACACTTCACTCGGCACTTCAAGCGGCACGTGGGGACGACGCCTGGCCGGTACGCAGCCGATCCGAGGCGGGCGGTCGGCGACGGCAGGAGGTAGTCGACGCTGAGGCGGCAACGCCAGATCAGCCGAGGGGGGCAGCGGGATTGGCGAGCAGCCACTCGCTGATCCGCAGGAACGCATTGCCGTCCCGGTCATCGCGGAGCTGCGCCACCGGGTCGGCGTGGAAACCGACGGTCGCCGCGTGATAGAGCGGAACGGCCGCGATATAAGGCGTCAGTGCCTTCCGCTCCACAGGTGTGAGCACGGTGCCGGCGGCGTCTTCGTACTCCTCCACCAGGGCTGGCACCTTGTCCCAGCAGAAGGTGTCGGCGGTGCCGCTCCCATCGGGGCGGAGGATCACCCACGCGAGGGCGTACGCCAGTTCGTGGATCCGCGGCCGAACGGCGGCGAAGCCGAAGTCGAGGTAGGGGGTCTCGATCTCCGGTGTCAAGCCGATGTTGCCCAGGCGTACGTCGCCGTGGATCAGGTGCCGGGGAAGCACGGACGCCGGAACCCACCGGCGGCGCAGCACCGGCAACAGCCGCCGGACCAGGGCGGCCATGTCGGTGGCCACAGGGTCGTGCGCGACAGCGCGCTCGGCGGCGGGAAGCCAACGGTGCAAGGAACCTGGTGGTGCGTACGTCGAGACCACCGGCCGTGGCAGCGCCACCTCGATCTGGGCGAGCTCCCGGTGCAGCCTGCCCATTCCACGAAACATCCACGTGTAGGACTCACAGGTAGCTTCGGGTTTCGCGTGCGGCACGTAGGTCTCCAGCTCGACCAGGCAGCCCCGACAACGCAACAGCGGACGACCCCGCCAGGTGCGTGGCGTCCCGACGAGGAGGCCCCGGCGTGCGAGCTGGCGGCGGATGTCCTGCAGGGCAAGGACCCGCTGACGTGACACGAACCGCGGCTGCACGCGCACCACGAGTCCGGGCTCGGGCAAGCGTACGTTGACGCAGAAGCACCCGCCGAGGTCGCTGGTCTCGGAGCCGGGGGCAACCCGCTCGAGCAGTCGCCGGAGGTCGGGATCGTCGGGTGAGGTGACCTCGGGACTAGCCGGGTCACCCTGCCACCAGCGTCGCATGCGTGCGTTCATCAGACCTCAACCCTGCCTGCGTCACGCTCCTGCGCACCACGGGTTTTCACTCCGGACGGAAAAGCCGCCAGGAGGTGTCGGAATTCGCTGCCACGCTCGCCACCACAAGATCGACCGAACGAACGAACGACGAGGAGGGTTGCCATGCGTCTTGCGGGCAAGGTCGCGGTTGTGACGGGAGCGAGTCGTGGTGCCGGGCGAGGAATCGCGAACGTGCTGGGGGAGGAGGGCGCGACGGTCTACGTCACCGGCCGCACCAGCCGTGAGTGTGGGAGCCCGACCGGACGGCCGGAGACCATCGAACACACGGCCGAGATGGTGACCGCCCGAGGCGGCAGGGGTGTTGCGGTCCGCTGCGACCACACCGATGATCGGCAGGTGCGGGCGCTGTACGGCCGGGTCGGGGAAGAGCACGGACGGCTCGACATCCTCGTCTCCAACGCCTGGGGTGGGTACGAACGCGACGTCGACGACGCACCGGTGTGGGAACTCGCCCCGGAGCATCTCGATCTGATGCTGGCGGCGGGCCTGCGGGCGCACATCCTCAGCGTGCAGTTCGCGGCGGGACTGCTGCGCGCCACTCGGGGCGGTCTCGTCGTTCTCACCACCTGGAGGATCGACAAGCCGTACCACAAGCATCTCTACTACGACGTTATCAAGACGGCGATCAACCGGACGCCCGTCGGGTTGGCCGAGGAGTTCCGCCCCTACGACGTGACTGCGTTGGCCGTGTCACCCGGTGCGTTGCACGATCATGATGTCGACCAGACGTCGGAGTGGGCGAGGCGTACGGAGACGACGGAGTTCGTGGGGCGGGCCGTCGCCGCGCTCGCGTCGGACGCCGAAGTGGCCAGGCACTCCGGCTCGGTGCGTACCGTCGTCGAGTTGGCCGCGGAGTACGGCTTCACCGATCTCAACGGTCGGCCGACCAGCGAGTGGTGGGAGACCACCCTCGCTCGCAGGAATGAGCACGCAGGCACGCAGGACGCTCACTGATAGAGGGCGCTGAGCCGGTCGGCGGCGCCGGCGAGGCGGGCTCGCAGCGCCGGCGGGTCGAGCACCTCCGCCTCCGGCCCCAGCGCCACCAGTTGCCCGTAGGCGATGCCCAGTGACTCCACCGGCAGCATGACCGTCACCCAGCCGTCGCGGTCGGGCAGTCCGGCGGACGCGATCGCCTCCTCGGCGGCCAGGCGTTCGACGGCCGACCAGAGCCGTCGCACGCCGGCGGGGCTCAGGCGTACCCGAGCGTGCGCGGTGAAGATGGAGCGCTCGAACTCGGCGGACCGCTCGCGCCAGAAGGCGGCCAGGTTGAAGGTGCTGTCGCGGTGGAACGGCTGGTCGAGGACGTCGATGCCGGTGAACCTGTCGATCCGGTAGACCCGGATGTCACCGCGTACGCAGCCGACGGCGTACCACCGACCGGCCTTGAGCACGAGCCCGTACGGCTCCAGCAGGCGGACGAGGGTCCGCTCCCCGCGTTGGTACGTCGCCGACACCACCCGGTCGCTCCACGTCGCGGTCGCCAGCGCTGCCAGCACGGAAGGCGGTGGCGCGTCGCGGAACCAACGGGGTACGTCGAGGTGGAACCGCTGTGCCGCGACCATGCCGGAGTCGCGCAGGTCCCGCGGCAGTGCGGCGAGCACTTTGAGCTGGGCAGTGGCCGCCACGTCGGCCAACCCCATGTCCTGCAGCGGCCCGGAGACGCCGGAGAGGAAGAGCGCCTCCGCCTCGTCCCGGTTGAGCCCGGTGAGCCGGGTCCGATAGCCGCCGACCAACCGGTAACCGCCAGCCCGGCCGCGGTCGGCGTAGACCGGCACGCCCGCGAGTGTCAGCGCTTCGACGTCGCGGACCACCGTGCGTTCGGACACCTCGAGCGCGCGGGCGAGCTCGCGCCCGGTCATGGCGCCGCGGTTCTGGAGCAACAGCAGCATCGAGATCAGCCTTGACGCCCGCACAAATCCCTAGTGTCGCCGCGACCACCGACAGCACAATGGGCCGATGGACGAGGTGAACCAGGACCTCTCGCCGGCGTCGATGATCCACGCGATCGAGGACAACGCGGCGGAGTTGCTGCTGGACATGGGCCGGATCGGCGGGGGAGAACAACGCGTCGACGCGGCCCTGACGTGGACCATCGGCGGTTCGCCGATCGACTACCACAACTGCGTCGTCCGGGCCGATCTCGACCCGGCCGGCGCCGACACCGCGATCGCCGAGTCCGTGCGGGCCATGCGGGACCACGGCGTACCCGGAACCTGGCACGTCGGCCCGTCCATGCGCCCTTCCGACCTCGGCGACCGGCTGCTCGCGGCGGGCTTCGAGGCCGGAGCAGAGGCAGGCATGGCCGCCGATCTGCACGCCCTGCTGGAGGACCTGTCAACGCCGGACGGGCTCGAGATCGCCCGCGTGACCGACCGCGCCACCCTCGCGAGGTGGAAGGACACCCTGGCACAGGGTTTCGGTGAAGGTGAGAGCGAGGCCGCCTGGGTGGCGCAGGTCTACGCACGCATCGGCTTCGGCGACGATGTGCCTTACCGGCACTACCTCGCCTACCTCGACGGCGAACCAGTCGGCACGTCCACGTTGTTCCTCGGCGCCGGAGTGGCAGGCATCTACTTCGTGATGGCCGTACCGGCGGTACGCAGACAGGGGATCGGCGCAGCCGTCACGCTCGCGGCCCTGCGCGATGCCCGCGCGCTCGGCTACCGGATCGGCGTCCTCGGCTCGTCGAAGGCGGGGCACTCGGTCTACGCCCGGCTGGGTTTCCAGGATTACTGCGAGATCCGCGTGTACGAATGGGCGCCGCCGCAGGCCTGAGGCCGTCACGGACGCGGTGCCATGGACAGTGCCTGTGGGATGGCCGCCTGACCTGCCCGACCTCGCGCCGCCGGCTTGACCTCGACTTCGGTTGAGGTTGCAGGCTCGTCCTCGAACAGTCGACAGGCCCGGTCGAAAGCCGCCTGCGACGGACGGGATCGGAGAGGGTGCATGCGCGCGGTGTGGTTGCGGGAGTTCGGCGGTCCGGAGGTGCTGCGGGTGGAGGAGACGCCGGAACCGCCCCTGGGACCTGGCCAGGTCCTGATCGACGTGACGTACGCCAACATCACGTTCGTGGAGACCCAGGTCCGCGCCAACGCCGGACCGTTCGAGGTCGAGCTGCCGATGATCATGGGCAACGGCGTCGGCGGCATCGTCACGACCGTCGGAGAAGGCGTCGACAAGGCCCTGATCGGTCGACAGGTCGTCAGCAGCACGGGTGGGTCCGGCGGCTATGCCGAACGGGTCGCCACCGACGCTGCCGGGCTGTTCGACGTGCCGCCCGGGCTGGATCTCGACGCCGCGGTGGCGCTGCTCGCCGACGGGCGTACCGCCGTGATGCTCGTCCGCACGGTCGGCATCGCCAAGGGCGACCGCGTCCTGGTCGAGGCGGCCGCGGGTGGCGTGGGCACGCTGCTGGTCCAGCTGGCGCGGACGGCCGGGGCCACGGTCGTCGCGGCCGCGGGCGGTGACCGGAAGGTCGAGGTCGCCCGCGATCTTGGCGCCGAGCACGTCGTCGACTACCTCCGGCCGGACTGGGCCGAGCAGGTACGCGAAGCCGTCGGCGGGGTCGACGTCGTCCTCGACGGGGTAGGCGGAACCGTCGCCCACGCGGCGTTCGACCTGCTCGACCGGGGCGGGCGGATGCTCAGCTACGGGCTCGCAAGCGGCGCGTGGGCCGGCATCTCCGCTGACGCAGCAGCGGAACGTGGCGTCGCCCTCGTGACGTCGGCACCCACCCAGGAGGAGTTGCGTACGTTCACGATCGACGTCCTGGCCGAGGCGGCGGCCGGACGGGTGCGTCCGCTGATCGGGCAGCGTTTCCCGCTGGAGCGCGCCGGCGACGCGCATGCCGCGATCCAGGGAAGGGCCACCGTCGGCAAGACCCTGCTCGAGGTGCGGTGAGCGGGATCGGGTGGTTGTCAGGGTTCGCGTCCACCGATCCGGCCGGCTGACCTCGAACCCGGCGGCACGCACTCCCACCTCTACCCTCGTGGGGAAAGGAGTGTGACCGTGAGAATCGTGCTCGCCGAGCCCCTGCTGTACGACTACCTCCCCCAGCTCGAACGCGCGACGAGGGACCGCCACGACTGGCACCTCGCCGAGGACCTCGACGCCGGCGTGGTCGCCGACGCCGAGGTGCTGGTGGCGAGCGGCCTGTCCAGCGATCTCGCCGCGGCGGCCAAGCGGCTCCGCCTCGTCCACGCTCCGGGCGCGGGCTACGAGGCGATCGCCCTCGACGCGCTGCCCCGCGGAGTGCTCGTGGCCAACACGTTCCACCACGGCCGGTCGATCGCGGAGCACGTCGTCATGGTGATGCTGGCGCTGACGCGGGACCTGCGCGGTACCGACAGTGACCTTCGGGCGGACCGGTGGCGGTCACCGCGGTACGTACGCGAGGCGGTCCGCCCTGCCACCCTCCGCGGCAGGACCCTGGGCGTCATCGGCCTCGGCGAGATCGGGTCGGAGACCGCCCGCATGGCATCGGCGTTCGGGATGCGTACGATCGCGGTCCGCCGCCACGCCGGCCGCACGCCTCCGGACGGCGTGGCTCTCGACTGGGTGGGCGGCATCGACGACCTCCCTCGCCTGTGCGCGGAGGCCGACGTCGTGGTGGTGACCGTACCGCTCAGCGCGGAGACGACCGGGCTCATCGGCGCGCCGGAGCTGGCGGCGATGGGGCCGGGGACTCTCCTCGTCAACGTCGCGCGCGGACCGGTCGTCGACGAGGACGCGCTCTACACCGCGCTCGTCGAACGCCGGATCGGCGGCGCGGCTCTCGACGTCTGGTGGCACTACCCGGACGAGGCCGGTCACGGCAGCCCGGCAAGTCGGCCGTTCGCCGACCTGGACAACGTCCTGCTCACCCCCCACGTATCCGGTGTCACCACCGAGACGTTCACCCGGCGGGTGGCCGACATCGCGGGCAACATCGACCGGCTGGCCGCCGGGGATCCGCTCGTCAATGTCGTTCACGGCGGAGACGATGGCTGACCCGACGGGCTTTCCGCCGGGTTTCCCGATCGGGGCGGACGTGACGGTCGCTCAGCTCGAGGGCACCGACGCGCACGCCGTGCTGGCCCGACTGCGGGCGAGCGAACCCGTGTCGTGGGTGCCGGCGCTCGGTGGCTGGCTGGTGACCCGGCGCGATCTCGTACTGGCGGCGATGCGGGACCCGGTGTTGTTCACGGTGGACGACCCGCGCTTCTCGACCGCCCGCGTCGTCGGCCGGAGCATGCTGTCGACCGACGGCGCGGAGCACGAACGGCATCGACGGCCGTTCGACCCGTCGTTCGGGCTCGGTGAGGTTCGTACCCGGTTCACGGCCGCGGTCGAAGCGGAGACGGAACGGCTCATCTTCGCGATGTACCACTCCGGCGCCGCCGAGTTGCGGCGCGGGTTCGCCGGACCGCTCGCGGTCGCGGTGGTCGCCGAGACGCTCGGGCTGGACGGGGTCTCCGCGCCGACCGTGCTGTCGTGGTACGACGCGATCGTGGCGGCGGTCTCGGGTGTAGCGGCCGGTCAGGAGGTGAGCACGGCGGGCCGGGAGGCGTTCGACGCGCTTCGGACGAATGTCGAGGCGATGGCCGCCCGCGGACCGGGCGACGGCGCCGGTGGGCCGTCACTTCTCGCTGCCGCCGGTGCTACCGGAGGTCTCCGTACGGACGAAGTGGTCTCCAACGCCGCTGTCCTCATGTTCGGCGGCATCGAGACCACCGAGGGCATGATCGCGAACGCGTTGTGGCACCTGCTCAGCCATCCCGACCAGCTCGCTCTGGTGCGCGCGGACCCGGCGCTAGTTGGTCCGGCCATCGAGGAGTCGCTACGACTGGAGCCCGCCGCCGCGGTGGTCGACCGCTACGCGACAGCCGACGTCGAACTCGGGGGAGCACCGATCCGGCGAGGCGACCTGATTGTCGTATCACTCGCCGGCGCCAACCGGGACCCCGCTGTCTTCGCCGACCCCGACCGGTACGACGTCCGGCGTGGCAACGCCCGCCAGCAGGTCGCCTTCGCCCACGGTCCGCACGTGTGCCTGGGCATGCACCTTGCCCGGCTGGAGGCAATGACCGCGATCCGTCAGCTGCTGGGCCGGCTGCCGGGACTCCGGCTCGACCCCGCCCGCCCGAGTGCGCCGACCGGTCTGGTCTTCCGCAAACCCCCGACCCTCCACACCCTCTGGGGCTAACCGAACCCCCCCACCACGTGATCATGATCGTGATCATGAAGGACTCGGGGCGCATGGGCGACTTTTCCTTCATGATGGTGCGACGGCGACGGACCCGGCTACCGCGCGGGAGGTCGCTCCGGCTACATCCCGGTGAAGCCGGTCGAGAGTCGGGCGAGTGGCTCGACCAGTTCGCGTTCCTCGTACGACAGGTGTGACAGCAACGCATCGGTGAGCACGTCAACCGCACGTTGCACCTCGCCGATCGCGCCGGGACGCTCGACCATGCCGACAAGTGCTGCGTCGACGTCGTTGAGGATGCGGGCGATGACCTCGTGTTCCTCGGCAAGCCGGTCGATGACGGGCGCCAGCCTGGTGTCGGCCTGCCGCAGGCCCGGGAACATCGCCTGATCCTCGAGGCTGTGATGGAGAGTGAGGATCCGGCAGTACGACTGGCAGTAGGCGCCGAGCGTCCAGTTGTTCTGACGCATGGTCATCGCGTTGATCAGGGAGCGGGCGGCGCCCGGGTCGGTCGTACCGTCGGCGACCTGCTCGACCACATCGCGCACCTGGTCCAGCTCGTGCCGGAGATGGTCGTGGATGTCGATCAGGTGCTGGCCCTGAGCGCGACCGGCCGGGGTGTAGCTGGTGTCGGCGTCCGCCCCGGGTCCGTGCGGACGGGTCGCCTCGTCCCAGGGGCTGGTGCCCACCAGCCGCCGCGCGGGAGGCGGGGTGGGCACGACGCCGAGTCCGGTCGCGCCGGCGTATTCCGCCGGAGTACTCCCGGTCGGTCCGCTGGCGGCTGGCCCCACTTCGGTGGCCTCGGGGCTGGTGGACTCGGTGCCGGTGGGTCGGGTGCTGGTAGGCGGTGTCCCAGCCGGCGGTGTCCCAGCCGGCGGTGTCCCAGCGGGCGGCGACCCAGCGCGTTCCCGGTCCACCAGGTCGCGGACGGCCGGCGCCACCTCGTGCGCGAACCGCTCGACGTCGGCGGTTCCTCCCGACTCGATCGCGAGGATGAAGCCGCTGATGCCGTCGGTCACGGCGAGTTCGGCGAGTTGCTCGACCCACACGCTCGGCGGTCCCTGCAGGAACTCGGCACCCGTACCCGTGAAGCTGCCGGTGATGTTGTAGAGCCGACGTACGGCACCGGGCGAACGGCCAGCCGTCTCAGCAGCATCGTCGATGATGTCGTTCATCGCCGCGAGCGTGTCCGGCGCGGCGTACGGCTGGCTGGGCAACCAGCCGTCGGCCGCCCGGCCGGTGAGCCGGAGCATCCGCGGTTTGTACGCACCCAGCCAGATCTGCATCGGATGGACCGGGAACGGTCCCGGCTTGGCGCCGGCGAGGCGATAGTGGCCGCCCTCCAACCGGACCCCACGACCCGGAGTCCACAGGGCCCGGATCACGGCGATGGCCTCCGTCAGAGCCTCGACTGCCTGTCCGGGCTTGCGGCGCGGCCCGCCCATGGCTGCGATCGCGTCCCACATGGCGCCGGCGCCCAGGCCAAGCTCGACACGGCCGCCGCTGAGGATGTCCAGGCTGGCCGCGCTGCGGGCGAGGACGGCGGGGTCGCGGAGGGGGAGGTTGGCGACATTGGGGAAGACCGTGGCGCGGTTCGTCCGGGCGGCGATGGTCGACAGCAGTGTCCAGGCATCGAGAAACCCTGGATGGTACGGATGATCCTGGACACTGATCAGGTCCAGGCCTCGGCGGTCGGCTGCGTCAGCCAGCGCGAGCAGCGCAGACACCTGGTCAGTGCTGGGCGACAGGAAGACGCCGAACCGCAGGTCGTGGCCGTAGTCGGGCATCGTCGATGGTCACTCACTCTCGGCTGGCCGGCGGCAGGGCGGCCGATGGCCGGGTGGTCCGGTGGCCGGGTGGTCCGGTGGCCGGGTGGTCTGGTGGACGGCTGCCGGTGGCCGGTGTCTGGGTGGTCGGGTGTTCGGGTGGCCTGGGTGGAAGGTGGTCAGCGAACACGGTAGCCGCGGCTTGCACCAGCACGTCGGGCCGGGCGTCAGGCGCCCAGTGGGCCGATCGGAAGGTCCCTCGCTCACGACGAGCACTGACAATCCTCGCCGAGCCCACCACCGGAAACCTCCATCCCTCGGCGAGTCCGACCCTGCTCCCCACAGCCCCGGCCGAGGACGTGCGAAGACAAGCGCCGCTGACAGGCCTTTCTTTGCAGCTTCGAAAAAACGAAAATCGCGGGAGCGGTATCCGGACGGCTACAGTGGTCGACGGAAACTGGCCCGACGTCGCAGACGCACGGGGGCCAAGGAAAACCGGTGCGCCAGGCGATCTCTGGCGCACCGGGAAACGTTCGGGGAAAAACGCTATCCGGGCCGAGTGGAACAGGAGCGCTGGTGAAGAGACCGCGATCTGACGCGCCTTTGGACGTATCGCTGCCGATACCGGAGATCGCACAGACGTTGCCGATTACCGGACCGGCGTTCAATCGTCCGGATCCGGACCTCATCCGCCGGATGAAGGTGGTCAGCAGCGCTACCGCGAGTGCCGTGATGCATCGGATGGGCATACGCCAGACCTTTATCCAGGGCCCGCTTCCTCGGCAACCGGGTGCCAAGGTCGTCGGTCCGGTGGTGACCTTGCAGTTCATGCCGAAGCGCGAAGACATCGTGACCGGTGTCGGATCCGGTGCGGCCGAGGAGCACGTGGAAAAGCGGAGTGCTCTCTGGTCGGTGTTCGAGACCGTCCAGCCGGGCGACATCCTTGCTGTGCAGGCCTTTGGAGACCTCAATACCGGGTGTATGGGCGAAATGCTCGTCACCTACTTCAAGGGACGCGGTGGCGCGGGGATCGTTGTCGATGGTTGTGTCCGCGACTGGCCGCACATTCAACAGATCGGTACTCCGATCTGGACTCGTGGATTCACTCCCAATTACGCCTCGCAGGGCACGCTTTTTCCCTGGGCCATCAATGTGCCCATCGCCTGCAGTCGGGTCCTCGTCATGCCGGGCGACATCATGATCGCCGACGACGACGGCGCGGTTCTCGTTCCCGCCCAGATGGCCCCACTGGTCCTCCAGCACACCGTGGATCACGAGGAGTGGGAAGAGTTCAGCCGGCTCAAGCTCGCCGAGGGGGGCGCTCTGCGCACCTATTACCCGCTCAGCGACGAGGGGTGGGCCGAGTACGAAGTCTGGCGTGCGCAAAATCCGACCGGCAGCCAGTGACGCCCTCCTCCTCAGGCAGAGACAAAGACGCAGCTAGAGGGATGTGGATATGAAGATCACCGCAGTGAAGACTGCCGCGACGGTCGGACACGGTATGCACCTGTGGGTCAAGGTCGAAACAGATGAGGGCATCACCGGCATCGGCGAATGCGTGCACGGCGGTGTCCAGGCGATCGCGCTCATCCAGCAACTGCAGGCCAAGCTGGTGGGGCGTGATCCGTTCCAGATCGACGCGATCTTCGAACAACTGCGCCGGCAGAACGTCTTCAACGGCGGCTTCGCCGGTGCGCTGATCACCGCCCTCACCGGCATCGAGCTCGCCCTCTGGGATGTCAAGGGCAAGGCCCTCGGTGTGCCGATCTACGAACTCATGGGCGGCAAGTTCCGCGACGAGATCAAGGTGTACGCGGACTGCCAGGTCGAGCCCGGCATGGACTTCGATGACATCAAGCGGGTACTCGACGACATGCTCGCCCGAGGGTTCACCGCATTCAAGATCGACCTCGACATCTTCGCCTACGGCCACTCCGGCAGCGAGGTGGAGGGATTCCGCAAGGACAGGTTCAACTACACCGCCGGGCCGTGGGAGCACGAGCGGATGGTGCGCCTCGCCGAGATGGCGAGAGAGCTTGCTGGCAAGGAGATCGACTTCGCTGCCGATGTCCACACTCGGCTCGACGTGCCGAGCGCCATCCGGCTGGCGAAGGATCTCGAGCCCTTCCACCTGATGTGGCTGGAGGAGCCGGTCCCGCCGGAGAACGTCGACGCGATGCGCGAGGTCAAGCAGTCGACCACCACGCCGATATGCGCTGGCGAGAACCTCTATCTGCGCCACGGTTTCCGAGACCTGATCGAGAGTCAGGCGGTCGACATCATCATGCCTGACATCCCGAAGTGTGGCGGGCTCTCGGAGTGCCGGAAGATCGCGCACATGGCCGAGATCTACTACATGCCGTTCGCCCCGCACAATGTCTCGTCGCCGATCGGGACCATGGCGTCGGCGCACGTGTGCGCGACGGTGCCCAACTTCCTCGCGCTCGAGTTCCACTGGCTCGAACGTGACTACTGGTCGACGATCATCACCGACAAGGAAGACATCATCAAGAACGGCTTCATCAAGCTTCCGGACCGTCCCGGCCTCGGAATCGAGCTGGATGAAACGGTCGGCCGCCAGTATCAGTACCCCGGCACGACCTGGTTCGAATAGACCAGCCGCTGCCATGACGTGGGCAGTGTCCAGACGAACGCGGCGGCGTTTCGTTCTGGGCTGCCAAGGGCTCTGGCCGGGACGTCGGGCCACGGGGTTCGCCGGCACGCGTCGTGCCCTACGGCGGGCCGAGGTGGTGCAGGTCGATCCGCTGAACGTGGTGGCACGGAGCCATGATCTGGTTCTGCACAGTCGGGTGGTCGACTACCGTCCTGAGTACCTCGATGCGTTGCTGTACAGGAAACGGGAGTTCTTCGATTACGGCGGCTGTGTCTATATCCGCCCGATGGACGAGCTTCCGTACGTACGGCTGGCGATGGAGCAGGTGCGGTTAAGCGACCGGTGGCGATCCTACGAAGACGAGCACGCGGACCTGCTCTCCCGGGTTCGCGGTCATCTGCGTGATGACGGACCGCTTGCGGCGCGGGACTTTCCGGGCGTGGGGAAGACCGGCTCCTTTCGTTCGACCAAGGACACGTCGGTCGCGTTGTACTACCTGTGGTTGACCGGTGAGGCCATGACCTACGGCCGGAGGAGCTTCGAGCGGTTGTACGCACTGCGGCCCGCGGTCGCCCCTCCTGCCTACGACCATGTGGCCACGGACGCGGAGGCGGACGTCTTCTCGGCACACAAGGCTTCCCGATGGGCTGGCCTGTTCGACGCACCAACGTGGGCAGCACGATTTCATCGGCGGATCGGACGTCAGGAAAGGGCGAAAGCGCTCGCGGACCTGGTGGACTCAGGTTTTCTGACGCGCGTTTCGGTGGAAGGCGTGCGAGAAATGCACTACGTGCCGACCGACCGACTGGCCCTGCTGGAGCAGGTCGAAGCGGGCGGCGTGCCTCGTCCCTGGCGCGCTTCGGGACCTGACACGACGCAGGAGGCGGCACTGTTGTCGCCGTTCGACGTCGTCCTGCGCGGACCGCGAGGTCTGTTCGATTTCGAGGCAGTCTTCGAGGCGTACAAGCCGGCAGCGAAGCGGCGGTGGGGTTACTACACGATGCCCGTGCTGTATGGAGACGACCTCGTGGCACGGGTGGATCCAGCATTCGACCGAGCTGGTGGAACCCTTCAGATCAGGGGATTGTGGCTCGAGACCGACGCTCTTGCTCGCGAGGATCACTTCGTCGATGCGCTCGGCGCGGGCCTCCTCCGGTTGGCCCGCTTCGTCGGCGCGGATCGCGTCGATGTCGACTCCGTCCAACCTGCACACATGCGTCAGCGGCTGAAGTACGTCGTCCGCAGGTGAGCCGTGCCCGGGCTTGTAATTCTGAACGCGGTTCTCCCCTCACGCAGAGTCGGCGTCGAGTTTGCCGGAGGAGTGCGCCGCTGCGGTTGGGTCGTCAGCGCTCAGGTGCTCGATGTCCCAGGTGGAGCGCGCCGACGGAGAGGAACGCGCCAGCCCAGCGGGCATCAGCTGACCTTGACGCCGAGCTGCCGGAGATCGGTGGCGCACTGGTCGGGAGAGCGGAAGTGGATGCTCTGTATTCCGACCTGGCGCGCACCTTCCACATTCGGCAGACGGTCGTCAATGAAGACGCACGCGTCAGCCGGCACACCCGATCGCCGCAGTGCCTCGGCGTAGATCCGTGGATGCGGCTTCATGACGCCCATTTCGTAGGAGAGGATGAGCTCGTCGAAGATGCCTACGACGTCCATCGTCTTCCTGACGAAGCCGAAGTGGATCTCGTTCGTATCGGACAACAGGTACAGCGGATACCGCGTCGTCAGTTGGCGAAGCAGGGCGACCGTCCCGGGAATCTCGGTGAAGATGTCGCCGTACATCGGAACGAACTCGTCGTACGCCACGTGCCTGCCGGCCGCGTCGTTTTTGCCGGCACCGCTGCCCACGTCGGCCCCTCGAGCGCCGACCAGATCCATGACGCGGCGGTGGTATTCGGGACCGGTGAGCCGGCCGGACTCGAAGTCCGCCTGCAGCCCGCCCTCATGCACCGTGGCGTGGATCTCCTCGGTCGACCACCCGACTCGTTCGGCCAGCCGCGCGCAGAAGATGAGGTAGTCGAACCGGCAGATCACGTTGCCGAAGTCGAAGATGACGAGTCGGATGTCTGCGGGAGTATTGGTGGTGGGAGTGATGGTGCGGTCCTTTCAGCGGCCGCCGCCGACGTCGAGCAGGGCGCCGGTCACGTAGGAGGCCTCGTCCGAACACAGCCAGACGATGGCATCGGCGACCTCGCCGGCCAGTCCGCCTCGCTTCATGGGGATCCCCGGCGCGAGCCGGGCGACCCGGTCCGGTTCGCCGCCACTGGCGTGGATGTCGGTCTCGATGAGCCCGGGACGCACCGCGTTGACCCGGATGCCTTCGCCGCCGACCTCCCGCGCCAGGCCGACGGTCATCGTGTCGATGGCGCCCTTGCTCGCGGCGTAGTCGACGTACTCGCCCGCGCCACCGAGCGCCGCCGCCCGTGACGAGACGTTCACGATCACGCCGCCGGATCCGTCATGCAGGGTCGACATCCGGCGGACGGCCTCGCGGGCGCACAGGAACGCACCGGTGACGTTGACCGCGAGCATGCGTTCGATCCGTTCCGGGGTGATCTCGTCGACGCGGGTGTGTGCCTGGTAGACGATGCCGGCGTTGTTGACCAACGCCGTGACGTCGCCGAGTCGGTCGGCGGCGGCGAAGAGGGTGGCCACGCCCTCCCAGGCGCCGACGTCAGCCCTGACGGCGGCCGCCCGCACGCCGCGGCTCTCGCACTCCCTGACCACGGCGTCGGCCGCTTCGATGGCGTTCTGATAACCGATGCAGAGCGACCAGCCGCGTTCGGCGAGCAGCAGTGCGGTGGCGGCGCCGATCCCTCGACTTCCACCGGTGACGACGGCGACCCCACGTTCCTTTGGCACGCTTCCAGAGCCTACGGAGGGCGTCGCGGGCGTACGAATGGGACCCGGCCGGATCCGGAAGGTGCCTTGCCTCGTTCCCCCACTCCCGTCTTAATAGGTCTGGAATTCCAGTCCACATCTCTACCAATCGGCGCCGTGGAGTAGGTGAGTCCGTGCTGCGGAGCGTGCGCAAGGGGAGCGACGGTCAGCCTCCGTCGCTGCAGGTGTATCGGATGATTGCGAGCGCGATCGCCCGGGGCACCTTCCGCCCCGGCACCCGCCTACCACCTGAGCGGGACCTCAGTTCGTCCCTTGCGGTGAGCCGGGCGACACTCAGAGTCGCCCTCCGGGCACTCCACGACGACGGCCTGCTGGAACCGACGCACGGCAGTGGCTGGCACGTTGTCGCCCCGAGCGTGGTCGAGGAGGGGCAGGAGCCGCCGTTGAGCTTCACCGAGATGGCGGCACTGCGTGGACTGCGCGCGTCCGCCGAGGTTCTCCATCAGGGCACGCGGCCCGGCACGATCGACGAGGCCGACGATCTCGGCATCGCACCCGGGTCGGAGGTCTTCTGCCTCGACCGGCTGCGCAAGCTCGACGATGTGCCGGTGGCGCTGGCGAGCACCTGCATGCCGGCCGCGATGGTGGAGGCCGCGGTCTCCCAGGACTACTCGACCGGCTCCCTCTACGCCACGCTCCGCGAGCGCTGCGGGATCAACCCGGACCGGGCCGACTACGTACTTTCCGCACGTGGAGCCACCTCCGACGACGCCGAGCAGCTCGGCATGCGGGAGGGGGAGGCCGTGCTCGTCGGCAAGTACACCTGCTTCGACGACCGCGACCGGCCGTTCGAGATCGGCCAGATCATCTATCGGGGGGATCGCTATCGCTTCAGGACGGTTCTCCGCAATCGGCGAGCCGCTCTGCCACCGCACCCGTAGGAGAAGGAATGGCCACCAGGACCAACGATCCCCGCCAGCCCGGCCGCAGCGCGCCCATCCGCAGCGCACCCGGCCGGCACGATCTGAGCCGGCGCAGCCTGCTCGGCATCGCCGGACTGGCCGGAGGCGCGTTCGCGTTGCCGGGATGCTTCTCCACCGAAGGGACGACCGCGAACCAGGGGAGTACGAAACCTGGAGGCAAGGTCGACTTGACATTCTGGCTGCCAGGCGGCGCGGACGGGTACCTGAAGGTGCACGAGGACGTCGCCAAGGAGTACGGAAAGCAGCACTCCAACGTCAACGTCTCGGTCACCCGGCTCACCGGTGAGCAGAACTTTCTCGAAGTGCTGCTCGCCCGGATCGCGGGAGGTAATCCACCTAGCGCCACGGTGTTGTGGGACACGCCGGTCGCCCTGGGCATTCGCGGTTCCCTGATGGAGCTCGACGCCTTCATGGAGAAGTCGGAGAACTCCCAGCTCGCCAACTGGCCCGAGGCCGTGCTCGCGAGCTGCCAGTTCGACGGAAAGACCTATGGGCTGCCCTTCACGGCGGGTTCGTACGCCATGTACTACAACCAGGAGTGGTTCGAGGAGAAGGGGATTCCGGCCGACCGCGAGAGCTTCCCCAAGACCTGGGACGACCTGCGCAGCCTGTCCAAGGAGTTCACCAGGTGGAAGGGCGACAAGATCGAGGCGGCCGGTTTCCTGCCGCCCTTCGACCAGTACACGTTGCCGGTCTGGTCGGCCCTCAACGGCGGGCAGATCTTCGACGCGTCGGCTGGCAAGTACACCATCGACTCCGAGCAGAACATCGAGATGATGGAGTACTTCGTCTCCTGGATGAACGAAGAGTACGAAGGCGATCTGCGCAAGGTCACCAGGTCCTTCGAGGCCCTGCTCGGCGAAGCGCCGCCCACCTTCCAGGAGAAGCGGCTCGCGATGCGCTTCGACGGCACCTGGCTGATGGGCGACTTCTACAGCGTCGAGGCGAAGTTCGAACGCTGGGAGGTCGCGAGCAATCCGGTTGGTCCGAGCGGCGGCAGCACGGTGTCGGGATACTGGCCGAACTGGATGGCCATCCCCACCGCCTCCAACAGCCCGGAGGAGGCCTTCAACTACCTCGACCACATCGCGGTCGACGGAGCGCAGGCACAGTTCGCGGAGTTTCCCGACCTGCCGACCAATGCGAAGGTCCCCGACGACATCGTGCCCTCGAAGCTCGTGGAGAGGCGCGGACAGGAGTATGCCGAGGACGCCACCGCGTTCTTCCGTGAGCAGTTGGACATCGCCACACCGATGTGGGACTCACCGGTGCAGACGTTCGCGATCGACCAGCTCACGCGCGTGCTCGAGCAGATCTCGACCAAGGCGGCGAAGCCCAAGGACGCGTTGGCAGAGGCACAGAAGGCCTGCCAGGCCGAGTTGGACAAGGTGCTGTGAGGTCCAGCCCGATGCGTCGGCGGGAGGCACTCGCCGGGGTGGCGTTCACCCTCCCGTGGATCATCAGCCTCGTGGTCTTCACGGCCTATCCTGTGCTGGCGTCGGCCTTCTACTCGTTCACCGAGTACAGCATCGTGCAGCCACCGAAGTGGGTCGGCCTCGACAACTACGAGAAGATGCTCACGGCCGATCCGTCGTTCTGGATCGCGGTGCGCAACAGCGCCTACTTCGCGCTGGTCTCGGTCCCACTCGGTCTCGTAGCGTCACTGATCCTGGCCCTCATCCTCAACCTGAGCGCGAAGGGGATCGGCTTCTACCGCACGCTCTTCTACCTTCCGGTCCTCGCACCGCCGGTCGTGAGCACGATCATCTTCATGCTGATGTTCAGCCCGGAGAGCGGGCTCGTCAACACGGCCTTGCGCACGGTCGGCCTGCCGACACCTGGATGGCTCACCGATCCGGCCTGGTCGAAACCCACGCTGGTCATCCTGAGCCTGTGGGCGCTCGGTGCCTCCACCCTCATCTTCCTTGCCGGGCTCAAGGAAATTCCCCAGTCGTTGTACGAGTCGGCGTCGATCGACGGCGCGGGCCCCTGGTCGCGACTGCGCCACATCACCGTCCCGCTGCTCAGTCCGGTGATTCTCTTCAACCTGGTCATGGGCGTGATCAGCTCGTTCCAGGTCTTCACCTCGGCCCTCATCGTCGGTGGGACGACCGGCGAGCCGCTCGAGTCGACGCTGATGTACGTCGTGCTCATCTATCGCAATGCCTTCAGGTACTTCGCGATGGGATATGCCTCGGCGCTCTCCGTCGTCCTCTTCCTGTCCATTCTCGCCGTGACGTTGCTGATCTTCGCGACCTCACGCAGGTGGGTCTTCTACGCGGGACGTGACCAATGACACCGGTCGTACGCCGCCGACTCCTGGCGCTTGCCCGACACCTGTTGCTGATCGCCGTGTCGGTGCTCTTCATGATGCCGTTCTACTGGATGGTGAGTTCGGCGCTGAAGGACGACAACCAGATCCTCAGCCTGCCGATCCGGTGGTGGCCCAACCCGATCCGCTGGGAGAACATCCCCGCTCTGATGGACTATCCGGGTTTCCCGTTCTTCCAGATGTTGTGGAACAGCGTGTTCTACGCCGGATCGGTCACGGTCGGAACGGTGCTGTCCTCGGCGCTCGTGGCCTACGGCTTCGCCCGGCTGCGCTTTCCCGGCCGGAACGCGTTGTTCATGGTCACCGTGTCGACGCTGATGATCCCGCCGCTCATCATCTTCATTCCGACCTACGTCCTCTTCAAGGTGATGGGACTGATCGGTACGTATGCACCGCTGATCATTCCGCAGTTTCTGGGCAGTGCGTTCTTCATCTTCCTGCTGCGGCAGTTCTTCCTCACGATTCCGCGCGAGTTGGCCGACGCGGCCCGGGTGGACGGTGCGGGGGAGTTCCGGATCTTCGCGCAGATCATGCTGCCGTTGGTGCGCCCAGCGCTCGCGGTCGTCGCTGTCTTCACCTATCTCTACACCTGGCACGACTTCTTCGGCCCGCTGATCTACCTGTCGAATCCGGACACCTATCCGCTGAGCCTCGGGCTCTTCGCGTTCCACGCGCAACGGACGACCGAATGGGCGCTGCTCATGGGTGCGTCGACGCTGGTGACGATCCCCCTGATCATCCTGTTCGCGTTCACGCAGCGTTACTTCCTCCGCGGCATCGCCCTGACCGGCATCAAGGGATGATCAGGGCTGTCTTTTCTTGGCGGCCCGGCGGTACGTCATCGAAGGCGTGGCGCGTGCCGAACTGAAGACGGTGGTCGGCGACACGGCCCCATGGGTACGGCGCGGCAAGACATGGGCTCCTGAGGTGCTGGCACGTGCCGAGGACCGGTACGTGGTCCACTACCCGGCCGGCTCGGTCGTACCCGGCCGGCCGATGTGGCTCCATGAGTGGTCTGGACCGACGGTCGGCCGGACGTCCACGGCCCGACGGTCACCATGAGTCCATAGCGGCCAGGATCCAGCTGCGGCAACGGGGCCGGTCCGACTCCAGACGCCCCGGCTTGGCGGGTGCGGCCTCGGAGCCGGGCCGGCGGAAGTATGCTCGGGCCGAACCCGCCGTACCTGTGTCGCACCTGCCCGCGAGGCCGAGGAGTTTTGCCCGCGTGATCGACTCCAGCAGTCCCGCCGCCGTCATCGTCCTCGCCGCTGGCAAGAGCACCAGGATGAAGTCGCGGACACCCAAGTTCATGCACGAGATCGGCGGCGTCAGCCTGCTCGGCCTTGCGGTCGGGACAGCTCGCGCGCTCCAGCCGGATCATCTCGCCGTCGTCGTCGGGCACGGCCGGGAGCAGGTCGTCCCGCACCTCGCCGAGCTCGACCCCGACGCCCAGCCGGTGGTGCAGGAGGTGCAGGGGGGCACCGGGCACGCCGTCCGTACCGCGCTGGAAGCACTGCCCCCGCTCCGCGGCACGATCGTGGTGACCTACGCCGACGCACCGCTGCTGTCCGCCGAGACGCTTCGCGAGCTCATCGCCGGCCGGGCCGCGGGCGACGCCGCCGCGACCGTGTTGAGCGCCGAGGTGACCGACGCCACCGGCTACGGCCGGATCGTCCGCGACGAGCGGGGCGTGGTCACCGGCATCGTCGAGCACCGTGACGCCACACCCGAGCAGCGGGCGATCACCGAGATCAACTCGGGGATCTATGCGTTCGATGCGAGCCTGCTCGCCGACGCGCTCGCCCGGGTGAAGGCGGACAACAGTCAGGGCGAGGAGTACCTCACCGACGTGCTCGGAATCCTGCGCGAGGACGGTCACGAGGTGACCGCCGTGGTCGCCGAGGACTTCCGCGACATCCTCGGCGTGAACGACCAGATTCAGCTGGCCGAGCTCCGGCGCGTCCTCAACGACCGGATCCTCGCCGGGTGGATGCGCGCCGGCGTCGCCGTCATCGACCCGGCCACGACCTGGGTCGACGCCACCGTGACGCTGGAGCCCGACGTCACGTTGCACCCGAACACCCAGCTACGCGGCACCACCTCGGTCGCCGCCGGTGCCGAGGTCGGCCCCGACACCACCCTTACCGACACGCGGGTGGGCGCTGACGCGCAGGTCGTCCGTACGCACGGATCCGGCGCCGAGATCGGCCCTGAGGCCAATGTCGGCCCGTACGCCTATCTACGTCCGGGCACCAGGCTCGCCGCAAAGGGCAAGATCGGGACTTTCGTCGAGACGAAGAACGCCGAGATCGGCCCCGGCGCCAAGGTGCCCCACCTGACCTACGTCGGCGATGCCACGATCGGTGAGGGCGCCAACATCGGAGCCGGCACGATCTTCGCCAACTATGACGGCGTACACAAACACCACACCGACGTCGGGCGGCATGCGTTCGTCGGAAGCGACTCGGTGCTGGTCGCGCCGCGCCAGATCGCCGACGGGAGCTACGTGGCGGCCGGTTCGACCGTGGTCAAGGACGTCGCGCCGGGGGAGCTCGCGGTCGCCCGCGGACAGCAGCGCAACATCTCCGGCTGGGTCGCCCGCAAACGAGCGGGTACGAAGACCGCCGCGGCCGCCGAGGAGGCGCAGCGCGGCGAGGGCGGCGACCCGACGTCTGACCCGCCGGTGAACCCGAGAGAGACTGACGGTGTCGAGGACCACGGGAGGAGCGGTCAGTGAGCGGGCTCAAGCGCACCACCCACAAGAACCTCATGTTGTTCTCCGGGCGGGCGCATCCGGAGCTGGCTCAGGAGGTCGCCGAACTCCTGGGAGTCGATCTCGTCCCGACCACGGCGTACAACTTCGCCAACGGCGAGATCTATGTGCGCTTCGACGAGTCCGTCCGAGGGTGTGACGCCTTCGTGATCCAGAGCCACCCGGCTCCCATCAACGACTGGATCATGGAGCAGTTGATCATGGTCGACGCGCTGAAGCGGGCGTCGGCGAAGCGGATCACGGTGGTGACGCCGTTCTACGGCTACGCACGACAGGACAAGAAGCACCGGGGTCGGGAGCCGATCTCCGCGCGACTGATGGCCGACCTGCTCACCACCGCCGGCGCCGACCGGCTGATGGCCGTCGACATCCACACCGCGCAGGTCCAGGGCTTCTTCGACGGTCCGGTCGACCACCTGCTCGCGCTGCCGGTGCTGGCGGAGCACATCGAGTCGCGGGTCGACACGTCGCAGGTCACCGTCGTGGCACCGGACTCGGGGAGGGTTCG
This sequence comes from Actinopolymorpha sp. B17G11, assembly GCF_040196095.1. NCBI lineage: Bacteria > Bacillati > Actinomycetota > Actinomycetes > Propionibacteriales > Actinopolymorphaceae > Actinopolymorpha > Actinopolymorpha sp. B17G11. The sequence goes on along the minus strand of NZ_JBEFTW010000007.1, from coordinate 190,799 downwards.
CGTCGCGGAGCAGTGGGCCGAGCGGCTCGGCGGCTGTCCGCTGGCGTTCATCCACAAGACCCGTGATCCGAACGTCCCCAACCAGGCGGTCGCCAACCGGGTCGTCGGGGACGTCGAAGGGCGTACTTCCCTCATCGTCGACGACATGATCGACACCGGCGGCACCGTCGTGAAGGCCGCGGACGCGCTGATGGCCGCGGGGGCGCGCGACGTCATGGTGGCAGCCACCCACGGCGTACTCTCCGACGCCGCGGTCGACAAGCTCAAGAACGCCCCGATCCGCGAGGTCGTCGTCACCAACACGCTCCCGATTCCCGCCGAACGCAGGTTCGACAGCCTCACCGTCCTGTCCATCGCGCCACTCATCGCCCGGGCGATCCGCGAGGTCTTCGAAGACGGCTCGGTCACCAGCCTCTTCGGCGGAGCCAACTGATCGGCCGGTAGGCGAGTGCAGGGGTGCGTCCGCCGGCGCGGCGCTCCGCTCGTCGGGTGAGTCGTTTCGGCCCATAACGCGAGTGCCCGGGGCAAATGAGGCTCACCGTCCCGGCGGCGAATGACCACGCTGCCCATGCGTACGAAACCCGGGACAGGTGGCGGCGCCTCGTCGGCGACCGCCGGCATGGGTAGCGTGGTCACTCGCCGCCGGCGCGGCGACCGCCGGCATGGGTAGCGTGGTCACTCGCCGCCGGCGCGGCGACCGCCGGCATGGGTAGCGTGGTCATTCGCCGCCGGGACGGTGGACCTCAGGTGCCCTGGGTGGGTCGTGACGATCGTTGCCGGGTATTCTGTCCCGGTTGCCTCGGCGAGGGACGCCCGGTCTCCGGCTCCGTGATCGACGCGGTGCCGGCCAGGTGCGCCGCCGAGCAGCAAGCCGCCGCCCGCCGACACTGTCATCGACACCGTACGCAGACATCGTTCGAGGAGTAGCTTCCGTGCCCGAGGTCAAGATCAAGGCCGAATCCCGCAACGAGTTCGGCAAAGGTGCGGCCCGCCGCATCCGACGCGCGGGCCTGGTGCCCGCGGTGTTGTACGGCCACGGCAGCGCTCCGGTCCACATCACGCTGCCTGGTCATGAGCTGATGCTCGCGCTCAAGACCGCCAACGCTCTCTTCGACGTCGACCTGGGCGACCGCAGTGAGCTCGCGATCCCGAAGCAGGTCCAACGCGACCCGATCAAGGGGTTCCTCGAGCATGTCGACCTGCTGATCGTCCGGCGTGGCGAGAAGGTCGTCGTGTCCGTGCCGGTCGTCCTCGTCGGCGACGCCGCTCCTGGTGGACTGGTTTCCCTCGAACACACCGCACTGTCCGTCGAGGCGGAGGCCACCCACATTCCCGGGCAGATCGAGGTGTCGATCGCCGACGCCGAGATCGGTACGCAGGTCCACGCCAGCGACATCACGCTGCCCCGCGGCGTCCTCCTGCAGGACGACCCGGAGGTACTCGTCGTCAACATCACGGCTCCTGCCGCGGCGGAGGCCGAAGAGGAAGCTGAGGCGGCCGAGGGCGAGGGTGTCGAGGCGGCCGAGGGCGAGGCCGGTGGCGGCGAGTCGCGCGAGGACACCGACTAGTCCTCGACGGCTGGCAGCGCATCCTTCGTACGGAATGACACATGGCCGACGACGCCTGGTTGGTGGTGGGACTCGGCAACCCCGGGCCGACCTACGCCGCGCACCGGCACAACGTCGGACACCTGGTTCTCGACCTGCTTGCTGAACGCATGGGCGGGAACTTCCGCCCGCACCCGCGCGGCAGGGCGGATGTTCTCGAGGGGCGGCTCGGCGGCCTGCCGGGCCAGCGTGTGGTGCTGGCCAAGCCGCGGTCGTACATGAACACCTCGGGTGGGCCGGTCGCGAGCCTCGGTGCTTTCTACAAACTGGACCCCGCGCGGTTGGTCGTGGTGCACGACGAGTTGGACATTCCGTACTCCACGCTGCGGCTGAAGTTCGGCGGTGGTGACAACGGACACAACGGGCTCCGGTCGATCCGCCGCTCCATCGGCACGGGCGAGTTCTTCCGGGTGCGTTGTGGGATCGGACGGCCTCCGGGGCGGCAGGACGCGGCCTCTTTCGTCCTCTCTCCGTTTTCGAGTGTCGAACGCAAAGAGCTACCGCTTTTCGTCGAACGTGCCGGCGATGCGGTCGAGACGCTCACACTCGAAGGCCTAGAAAAGGCGCAGAACGCCTTCCACGGCGAGGGCATGCGTTAACGCCGGGTTCGGTTTGGACGTGGGACGGGCACAGTCCTGACGTGTGAGTGATGCCATGTCGCCTTTAGATCGGCGACCTGGTGGGATTTCTTGAGTATGCGGGTGGACGGCGTGGTCACGGTTCGATCTCACGTGCAACCGATGGGGTGGCGGACAGGTCTAGTGCTTCGAAGGCGCTGGCTTCACACCCGGGGGGTGTGTGGAGCCGGCGCTTTCTCTCTTGTCCATCGCCACACCTGGCAGTTGTCGACACGGCGCCGCACGCGTCGATGGATCGGCGGAGGGGATGGGCGTCATGCGACGGAAGTTCACCAGTGCCGTCATCATAGTTGCCGCGCTTCTTCTGGTCGCGGCATGCCAACAGCCGATTGGCGGAACAGGTGAGGAAGCGCCGGGACCACTTGTCAACAGTACCTGCGGTGTAGGGCCGAAACTGGTGCCCAACTGCGGGGCCTGGTGGGGAGTCGCCGCCAACCCTCTGGGAAGTGAAACCTGGGAGCAGGCCCTGGTGAATTTCGAAAGTCGAATCGGCAGGACCGTCAATGTCGCGCATTTCTACAAGCGTGCGGGACAGCTTTTCCCGACCAAGCAGGAAATCGCTCTCGCCAACCAACCTGGAAAAGAACGCATTCTGTTCTTCAACTACAAACCGGAGGCCGGGCACACCTGGCGTGAAGTGGGCCGAGGTGCCACCAACGCCGAGATCGACCGGCTGGCCGCCTATATCAAGGCGAACTTCACCAAGCCGTTCTTCTTCACGGTCCACCATGAGCCCGAGGACGAAGTGAGGCAGGTGGCCGGATCGGGATACACCGCCCAGGACTACGTGTTGATGTACCGGCACGTGGTGATCCGACTGCATCAACGCGGGTTGCGCAACGTCGTGCGGGTCATGAACTACATGGGCCTTCCCAAGTGGGGCTCGCAGCCGTGGTTCAACGCGCTGTATCCCGGTGACGATGTCGTCGACTGGATCGCGTCCGATCCGTACATCTTCGGGTCGGGACAGTACTGGGGAGGCGTGTCCGACCTGATGAATCGGCGCTTCCCCGAGTATCCGAGCTGGCCGGGCTTCTATACGTGGGCGACGGTCAACCATGGCAGCAAGCCGCTCATGCTGGCCGAATGGGGAGTGGTCGAGAAAGTCGGCAGTCCCGGTGCGAAGGCGAACTTCTTCCGGATGCTGGGTGACCAGGTCCAGCAGTGGCCGCGGGTAAAGGCGTTGGTGTACTGGAACGCCGCATCCGACCGGACTGTCGGTGCCACCCGGGTCGACTCCAGCACACCGTCGTGGAACGAGTACGCGAGAATCGGCCGGCTGCCCTACTTCAACCGGTGAGACAAGCCGCCGGAGTGCGATCAGCCGCCGGAGTCCCGCGCCGGAGTGCGATCAGCCGCGGGAGACGAGCCGGCGCTCACGGCGGGCGCGGATCGTGATGCCCGGCAGGGCCCCCTGGAACGCCGCGAGTTCCAAGGTCGTGCGACCGCGCCAGAGCATCGCCGCATAGGCCACACACATGAGCGGCAACCAGATCCCCACCACCGGGAGGGACATCGGAAGCACCAGGGCGATCAGCAATGGGACACCACCGAAACACAGGCCCGCGCTGAACGCGACCCAGCCGACACCGGGCCCGAGCGAGGTGACGCCGAACGCCCGGCGTACCTGGATCATCGGCAGCACGTTGCGCACCAGGAGCGCGGCAGCCCAGGCCAGTGCGGCGCCGGTGATACCGAACGGAGGAACGAGGAGCACGACGAGGATGACGTCGATGACGAGCGCCGAGGCGTTGTTGACCAGGCTCTGTCGGCTTCGGCCGGCCATGAGCAGGACGACATCGACCGACCCGGTGGCGGTCGTCGCCAGCATCGTGAGGGACAGGATGACGACCGTCGCGAGGCCCGACTCGTACCCGCTGCCGAAGATCCGCAGCAGGAGAGGTGCCGCGATCGCGCTGGTGAGGTAGACCGGCCAGGTGATCGCCATCAACCATGCGGTCGACGTCGAGAAGACCTGCCGCACGCCGGGGAGGTCGCCGCGCGCGAAGAGCTTGGACAGTTGAGGAGCGAGAACCTGCTGGATCGCCTGCATGCCCATCTGGCCCACCACGAGGAACCGGGTCGCCGCGGTGTAGACGGCCGCGTGGCGGGGGGACAGTAGTGCCGCGACGAGCACGATGTCGGTGCGCTGCAGCGCGACCTGGCAGATCCGGCCGAGCGCGCGGGGTGCGGTGAACGCCCAGAAGTCCTTGGCGAGCTCCGCCCTGGTGGGTTCGGCGGCGAGCGCGGGAGCATCCTCCGGTGGCGTTGACGCAGGAGAGGCCGTTGACGACGGCGAGGGCGACAGGAGGGTCGACGTCGAGGGCGTGGACGTCGGGGGTGTGGACTGGCTCATGGAGAACCGGCCGCGGGCGATGCGGCGGCACCACCACGCGACCGCCACCAGGCCGAGAAGATAGGGCGCCGCCCAAGCGATGGCGAGCCCCGTCGGTCCGACCCCGAGAAGCAGGGCGACGAGCACACACAGGATCTGTCCTGGCATCCGCCCCAACTTCTCGACTACGACGTTGGCCCGGGTCGTGCCGTAGGCCAGGGTCGCCGCCACCACCGTGTCGTACGCCGTCGCGATCGGAAGCGCCAGCGCCAGCACCCGGAGCATTCCGGTCATCGCGACCTGATCCGTGCCCCGGCTGATCACGGCGGAGAACCACGGCGCGGCGACCCAGACGACGACGGCGACCGCCACGCTGAGCGCGATGACGGCACGCAGGGCGATCCCGACCGTCGCCAGGGCGCTCGCCGGGGATCCGGCGACCAGGCGGCGCTGGATGGCGTGGGCGAGTCCCACGTCGGTGCCCAGGGCGGAGACCGCGGTGACGATGAGGAAGAACGACGTGGCCGCGAACAGCATCCCGGCGATGTCCTGGCGTACGCCGTTGGTCACCAGGACGACGAGGGCAATGCCGGCGCCACCGCCGATGACCGTTCCGGCGACGTTAAGGACGCCGCCTCGAGCCAGTTGCCGGATGGGAGCGGTGCTGGTCACCGATCGTCCGCCCGGAACGCGCGAACGTTCGCCGCATCGCGGTGTCCGCTCGCTGGCTCGGAGCGGTCAGGAGTCGGAGCCGGGAACGCGTTGGCCGCCTCGCCGAGGCGTCCGTTGGTCGCGGCAGACCGTCCGTTGGCCTCACTGGGGCGCCCGTTGGCTGCCTCGCTGGGACGCCCGTTGGTCGCAGGGCCGGAATGCCCGTTCGCACCGCCCGGCCACCCGTTGGCGGTGCGACCAACCGCGCCGCTCCCGGACGCCGGGCCCGCCGGATTCCCAGTCGCTGGGTGCCCAGTCGCTGTCCCGCTACGCCGGCCGGTGCCAGCGACGCCGGAGTGCCCGCGGCTTGCGGCATCCCTCCCAGCCGGATCGCTCCTGGCGTTTCGGCGTTCGTACGCAGGAGCGCCGTCGTTGGCCTCGGCCCTCCTGGGATCAGGCCGGTCGGCACGCGCGGAGGTGACATCCGGCCCGGGGACCGCGGGCCCGGGGTGGTGGACCTTGCCGGTGCGGCCGTCGACGACGATGACACCGACGGCGGCGGACTGCAGCCTCGCCAGGAGCGCGGCGGAGTTCTGCAGCTCCGTGCGCGTGGTCAGCTTGCGGGCCGCGACGAGGACCACCGCGTCGGTCAGCGCGGCGAGTGCCTGGCCGTCGGCGGTGGTGACCGGCTGTCCGGTGAGCAGGACGTAGTCGTACCACTCGCGCAGCTGACCGACGGTCGAACGCATCTGCGGCGACAGCAGCTGGTCCATGGTGGTGCGCTGCGGCCGGCCGAACGGCAGCAGCACGAGGTTGTCCTCCGGCTGGACGAGGAGATGCCGAAGGTCAATGGACCCGGCCAGCAGGTCGGCCAGGCCAGGCAGGGACTGCGTTCCGGTGAGCAGCTCGCCGGCGGCGCCAGCGGTGTCGACGAGGACGACGCTGAAACCCGCGCGGGCGAGGCCGGTGGCGAGTCCGGCCGCCTCGGGTGCGGAGGAGACGTCGGGGGAGAGGCTGGCCACCGTCATGACGACGGGTGGCGTGTCGACCGAGCCGACGACGGCCGTACGCAGCTGGCGGTACGGCTCGGGCAGGCCCCGCCCGCGTCGGTCCGTACGCCCGGCGAAGCGATCGCGCTCTCCGATGACGCCGAGCAGTCGGACGTCGAGATGCTCGACCTCGCCAGGATCGAGCAGTCGGTCGTCGGCGCGGGTGCGGAACAGCGCCAGCATGGCGCCGAGAGTGAGCCCTGCGATCGCGCCCGCCCCGCCGAAGAGCACGGCGTTGGTGCCGCCTGCCGTGAGAGGCATGGTGGCCGGGCTGATCACCTGGCCGGGCGCGAGGTCGGTCGCGGTGAGCGTGCTGACCTCGGTCTCGAGGCTGGCGATCTGGGAGGCGAGCGCGCTGACCCGCTCTTCCAGGTAGGCGTGGCGGGCCGAGCCCTCGTCGGTCTTGCCCAGCTCGTCGGTGGCGTCGCCGAGGGCGGACTGGATGTTGGTCTGCTGCTTGCGGATCCGTGCCAACCGGGAGTTGGTGAGGGACTTGGCCCGAGTGCCGCGGTAGTCGAGGTAGCTTTCCGCGAACGCCTGGGCACCGTGGAGGGCATCGGTCCGGCTCTCCGCCGTGAACGAGATCCGCAGCACCTGGGTGTTGGTGGGGATCTCGACCTCGACCAGCTCATGCAGGTCGTCGGCGCTGAGTTCGGTCTTCAGCTCCCGCGAGACCAGGGCAGCCACGCCTTCGGTTCTGACCAGCTGGGCCTCGGTCTCGAGGTTGACGAGCTGCTCGCCGCGGCCGTCCGGCGCGAACGGGTTCCCTTCGAGCGGGTTGAGCAGGACCGAGGCGGTGGCGGTGTACTGGATCCCCTGACGCAGCGCGCCCGCGACACCGGCGGCGGCGCCGAGGAGGGTCAGGACCAGGATCAGCAGCAGGTGTCGGCGGAGTGCGCTTGTCACGAACGCCACTGGCGAATACGCCTCGCGGACCTCACGCATAGCTGTCCCCCACCCCCTTCACCACTGCTCAAGAGACGGTAGACCAGACCCTGCCCAGACCGAAGCGGTTTCGGTGGGTTGTAGTGAATCGGCCGGGAGTGTGCCAACAGTCTGGTCCGTACGGGTTCGGCCCTGCAACAATTTGGCATATGTCCAGCAAGTCGGGCATGCGACGGGCTAGGCCGCACGCGGAGAATGACACTGAGTAGCCAAACTGGGGGATGCGGATGACGGAACATGGTGGATGTACGCCTGATGCGGCAGGACGCCCGCAGCGCCCGCAGCGCGTGCTGCTCGTCGGATCGAGCGGTGGGCACCTGGCCCAGCTGCTCGCCCTGAAGCCGTGGTGGGAGTCCCGCGACCGGACCTGGGTGACGTTCGCCACCGAGGACGCGAAGTCCAGGCTCCGCGACGAGCGGGTCGTGTGGGCGCACTTCCCGACGACCCGCAACCTCCCCAACCTGATCCGCAACTTCTTCCTCGCGATCAGTGTGCTCCGGCGGCACCGTCCGGACGCCGTGGTCTCGACCGGCGCCGGCGTCGCCGTACCGTTCTTCCTGCTGGCCCGCGTACTCCGGATTCGTACCGTCTATCTCGAGGTCTACGACCGGCTCGACACGCGCACGCTCACCGGCAGGCTGTGCCGCCCACTGTCGTCCCTCTTCTGCGTCCAGTGGGAGGAGCAGGCCCGGCTCTACAAGGGGTCCCACGTCGTCGGAACCCTCCTCTGAGCCGTCGACATCCGGCTATCGAGACCTGTGCTGCAGAGAGAAGTGAACGCATGCACCTGCTGGCCATGGTGGGGACCGACTACCACCCGTTCGATCGCCTGGTCCGCTGGGTGGACGCGTGGAGTATCGGACACCCCGAGGTGGAGTGCCTCATCCAGTACGGCACCGCCCCGGCGCCGCGCCACGCGGCCGGCGTCGCCTATGCCGAACACGATGAGCTCGGCGAGTGGATGGACCGGGCGGGGATCGTCGTCTGCCACGCCGGGCCGTCGACGATTCTCGAGGTCCGTCGTCGTGGCCTGCTGCCGATCGTCGTTCCGCGCTGTGGCCAGTCCGGTGAGCACGTCGACGACCACCAGGAACGGTTCGCCAGCCGGCTCGCCGGCACCGGCCTCGTCCTCACCGCCGGGTCGCAGCGGGAGCTCGGCGTCCTGCTGGACAAGGCCCTGGATGACCCGACGGTGGTACGGCTGTCCGAGGTGGCCGACGGTGCGGTGACAGATGCCGCCGTACGCCGGTTCGGCGAGCTCGTCTCTGGCCTGTTCAGCCCCGTCCGCACAGGGAAGCGTCGCTGACCCCGGCCGCGCCCTCCCCGTGTTCATGATCACGGGAGACTGGCAGGCGGTGGAGCCGGGATCGGGCGCCTTGCGCCTGTCGGCCTCAGATGCCGCGGCCGAAGGAGTTGGCGGTGGCGAGTACCCGGTCGGCCGACAGGAGGCGGAGGGCGACGACGACCGTGACGTACGCCCGGGGCTCGCGCCAGTTGAGCCGGAGCACCCGCCCCACCGCGCGAAGTGCCGCCCGCGGCTGCCCCAGCGCCGCGTAGGCGAAGGCCTTCTGCCCCTCCAACCGGGCGAGTCCGTGCGGATCCTCGCTCAACACCGGATGCTTCGCGAGGACGTAGTCGATGGCGTCGATGATGGTCTGCCAGCGCCGGTTGAAGAACGACGTACGCCCCCACAACACGCGCACCAGTGGGCGTTCGACGACGGCGATGGGCCCGGCCTGGGCGGCGCGCAGAATCCAGTCGTAGTCCTCGCCGTAGCTGCCGGGGATGTCCTCGTCGACGACGCCGATCCGCATCCGGAGGGCGTCGGCCCGGACGACGACGGTCGACGGGTGCGCCTCCATCACGCGGCGGCGGGCGAGCGTCGCGACGCTGAGGTCGGCCGCGGTGGGTACGCGCTGGACGACCCGATCGCCGTACCGCACCTCGATGCCAGTCACCGCGACATCGCTGCCGGTCGCCTGCAGCCGCTCGACCTGCAGCGCCAGCTTGCCTGGCAGCCACTCGTCGTCGTCGTCGCAGAACGCGATGACCTCTCCGTTCGCGGCGTCGATCCCGGCGTTGCGCGCGCCGGCCAGTCCGGGCGTACGCGAGTTGGCGATCGCGCTGACCCGGCGTCGTGGTCCGTACGTACGACCGGCGCACACGGACTCGTCGACCGGCGCCTGGTCGAAGACCACGACGCACTCGACGGCGGCCGGGTAGTCCTGGGCCATCACCGCGTCGATCGCGCGGCGCAGGAGTTCTGGCCGGTTCCTGGTGGCGATCACCACCGTCACCGACGGCGCTGCGTCGTCGGCCCTGTCTGCGGTCATCCGGGTGTGCCTTTCCTGGTGCGCCCGCACTATCCGGGTGGGGTGGCCGGGACCAGGGTGACGATCCCGGTGGCCGTCGTGGTCCCAGCGGAGCCCGGGCGGCCATGGGGAGCGCGCACTGCCCGGGCGAGTGCACGCCGCGTGGTGGTGCCGAACTCGACGAGCACGAGCACGATGTCGGCGGTCTCGGGGTGCGTGTCGGCGGTGCTCGAGCCGCCCCGGCTCGCCGCCACCACGACGTCGGGATCGTACGCCGGACCAAGGGTCGACGCGGTGAGGGCGCGCTGAAGCACGGCGACGAAGCCCGCCGTCAGCGAGTCGGCGCAGCATCCCAGGACGACGATCCGCCCACTACCGCCGGCAAGGGCCCGCTCCAGCTGTGTCGCCAGTCGTCGCATGTCGGTATCGACGGTCGCCCGGTCAACGGCTGCCTGGTCGACGCTCGTCCGGTCAGCGCCGGCGCCATCAGCGCCTGCCCCATCAGCGCCGGCCCGGTAAACGGTGTCCCTTCCGCGGAGTCCCGTGAGCAGAGTCGAGTCGACACTGGCGAGGATCGGCAACCCGGCGACGTCGCCGACGTCGAACGCGTCATCTACGTGGGTCTTCCGCCGGCGTCTCAGATAGCCGACGCCGAGGCCCGCCGCGAGACCGGACAGGAGACCCGAGAAAGGAGCGACCTCGGCGTTCGCCCGGGTCGAGTCGGTCGGGAGGCGCGCGTGCTGCACGATCTCGGCGGCGTTGGCGGCCGTCGACCCGGCGCCGGCCAACGCCTTGTCGATGGCGGCGATCTGGCTACGGATCTGTGCCCGCAACGCGCGGTTGACAGGCAGCGCGGACGGTCCGGAACGCTCCGGCACCCCGTCGGTCTCGGGCGGTGCGTCGGCGATGATCTCCTGCAGGGTGGCCCGCCGGTCCCGCAGCGCCGAGCCCACCCGGCGGGTCCGATCCGCGATCAGTGCCGACCGTTGTCGCACGTACTCCCGTGCCACGGTCTCGGCCCCCAGTCGTGCCTCGGCAGGCGTACGTCCGGTGAACGAGAGCGAGAACGTCCGGGCGCTGGTCGGCACGCTGATCTGGATCCGGTCCGAAAGGCGCGCGACCGTCCAGTCCGCGCCGAGGCGTTCGGCCGCGTTCCCCAGCACGACGTCGGAGCGGATCAGTTCGGCTTCGGTGTCCTGCGTCCATTCCCGCGGCGGTGGCGTGCCCTCGATCGCGAACGGTTCGATTTCGAGCGCGAGATAGGTGGGTGTCGCCGGGGCGAACACGGTGGCGGTGGAGTGGTACTCCGGTGGAGTGACCCAGCTGACCACGAGTCCGCTCGCCAGGCCGGCTACGCCGAGCAGGACCGACGCCCGCCAGTGCGAACGTACGAACCGGCGGTAGCTGCCGAGCGCGACGGTCATCGGTGGACGTCCGTGGAGACGGGGTGCGGAGCCAGGGTCATCGGCGGAGTACGAGGTCGTCGAGCAGGTCGAGCAGCCAGGTCGTCCTGGCGCGCAACGGTGCCCCTTCGGCGGGCTCGGACGCGAGGGTGTAGCGGCGCGCCAGCTCGACGAGGTACGCGATCCACACCGCCTCCGGGTCGTTGCCGGAGAAGACGATGTCGTCGGTCGGCACCCGGTGGGCGGGATCCGTCGCGAACTGTCGGCGGACATGGCGGCCGGCGCCTTCTTCGCCGGCGTCGCGCAGCGTGGCCTGGAGGCGGTAGTGGGTGAGGTCGTAGCCGAACGGGACTCCGGTGGCGAAGCGTTCGAAGTCCCACAGCAGGACGTGGTCGCCGCTCCACGCCATGTTCCACGGCGTCCAGTCACCGTGCCACGCGCCGAGCATGAGCTTGGTGTCGCCGTGGCGTGCCCCTGCCTCCGCGAGGATCCGGTCGAACCGGCGGGCGCGGTCGGCGTCACGCAGCGCGTCGGGTGTGTCCTGGGCGAGCCCCCAGACCGGGCTCCGCGCGAGCGTGGACTCCGTGGTGCCGAAGTGGCCCGCGAGCTCGCACATCGCGGAGAGGGGGACGGTACGACGCCGCCAGCGACCCGACTCGGGGCGCAGCGGTGCGAGGACGAGTACCTCGAGGCCACGCCACCGCCCGTGATGGAGGACGCGCGGCACCCGCAGCGTCGTCGTCGGCCGGTCGGCTGACCAGAAGCTGCCCAGGGCGGCGGCCTCGTCACGGACCAGCACCTTCGTCGGTTCCTTCGTACCGACCTTCACGTAGGCGACGGTGTCGCCCTCAGGGGTGAGCGCGTGCAGGACGGGCTTGCGGTTGGCGCGTGGTTGCCCGACCCCGATGGCGACCACCACCTCGTGCCCGAGGATCCCGGCGAGATGGTCCTCGAACGACTCGGCGCTGCGCCCCTGCGGAACACTCACCCGGATCCGGTGCGGAGCGACCCGCGCCAGTCCCGGATGTACACCTGGTAGCCGGACGAGACCGGACAGGGCCGTACGGACGGCGCGTTCGCCGAGGGAGAGGGCCTGACTGTGCTTGCGAAGCGCCTCGGCCGTCACCCGGGCGGTGCTCACCGGGAGGGCCACGCGGGGATGCCGCCGATCGGGGAGTACGAGGAACTCACGGACCACGCGGTGCCCCCCGGGGACGCCGGCGGCGGTGCGTGCCCGCTCTCCTTGGTCGCCGTGTCCCTGGTCGTGCGGGTCGGGGGCGACGCCGATCGTTGCGGGCGTCGGCCAGAGCAGCCGCATCGTCTCGATCAGCGCGTCCCACGTCGACTGGTAGGTGGGCGGCTGGTGAACGGGTTCTGTCGTCACGGCGAACCTCCGGCCTGGTTCGGCTCCTGCGCGGCCGAAGGTACACCCCGAGCCAACAGACCCAGCGTGATCATCACGGTGACCATGGGGGAGTCGAAGGTGTCGTAGACGAACAGCTCGATCCCGAAGAACGCAAGGACGCAGCACCCGGCGATCGCCAGCGGTGTCCGTTCGCGCCAGTGCGCGAGGAACCGTCGGCCGAAGAACGCCAGGAACAACGCCAGCCCCACGATCCCCTGGGAGAAGACGACCAGCCACAGCTGCCCCTGCGTACCGAGTGGTGGCGGTTTGCACGCCGGACACTCCGGTGTCGCGCCGCCGGCGATGGAGAAGAAGCTCCCCTGGACTTCGCGGGTGGAGCCGAACCCCAGCAGCGGCGACCCCTCGACGACGGCGCGGACGCTTGCGACGGCGAGGTCCGCGCGTCGGTCGTTGGAGTGCGGCGCGTCTATGCGCTGCTGCACCATCGTGCCCAGGGGACTCAACGCGAACGCCAGGCCGCCGATGACGACGACCGCCCCGATGAGGTTGAGCGCCCAGAACTTCCCCATGGCCGCGAGCCGGACCGCCAGGTAGCACCCGCCGACTCCGAGAGCGAGCCAGAGGCCGCGGTTGAGGGAGTAGACGGCAGGTACCAGCGCCGCCAGCAGGACGAACGGCGCGACCCACCGCCGCCACCCTGCGCCCCGACCCAGCCACGCCAGGACGAAGAACGGCAGGTAGAGGGAGAAGTTCGCGCCCCAGGAGTTGGCGAACGAGAACGGCGCGATCGGCCGTGCTTCGTCGTAGCCCAGGATCGACTGCACGTCGGCCGCCGCCGGGTGGATCATCGACGTGACGAACTCGTTGGAGGCGATGCCCTCCGGCAGCACCAGCTCCATCGGCGAGCTGAAGGCGAACCCCGGCGCCACCACGCCGAGCAGCCCGCCGCAGGTGGTGACGACGAACATGAACCCGAGCAGCCGGACCACCCTGCGCGTCGGCAGGTCACGTTCGGGCATGTTCAGGACGTAGAGCAGTGCGATCGTCGCGGAGATGTACATCGCGGCCCGGTAGCCGAAGACGATGATCCGACCCGCGCCCCCACCGCCAGGCTCGGCGCCCGGCGCATCGACCCAGAGCATCGCCGCGCTCGCGAGGAGCCAACCGAGAAAGACGAGCCACATGCCGAATCCGCTCGGTGCCCGCAGCCCGCGCCGGGTCAGCAACTCGATCGCCATCGGGACCGCGAAGAGGATGAACGCGAACGTCGCCAGTCCGAGCATCCACCACAGCGGAAAGCCGAGGAACAGTGCGGTGAGCGGCCATCCTGCGGGGAGCAGCCGCGGCGCCGCCGACGAGCGCGTGGCCTGCGAAGTCCACGCTCCGGTGGTGAGGCTCCCGACGCTGGACGCGCCCGTCACGTGTGTCCTCTCTGCGGGTTGCCGGGTCTGGTCGAGTGTGCGGTTTCTCGGGCGGCTCGGCGGGGAGGATGCGCACGAGAAGAGGGGGTCTCCGGCAGCCCTTGAGGATACGAGACGCCGGCACTCGTCGAGGATCCCTTGGAAGATCTGCCGGTCGATGTCGCCGTTCCACTTGCACGCGGTGGTCATCGGCCGGCAGGATGCTCTACGCATTTGGACAGGTTTACGCATTTTGGCACGTGTCGACAGTCTGCCGATCGCTCCCTCCCCGTCGTGTCGTCGGAGCGCGGCCCGCGCTTTCCGTTGGGGGAACGTTGTTACTGCGCCGCTTGGGCGTGGCGGCCACCGTCTTGTGTGTCGCCGTGCCCGTCATCGGAGTCCCGCACGCCGCCGAGGCGGTGCAGACCGCCCAGCCGAAGGTCGTCAGCGCCGACCCGGCCAACTCCACTCCGCACGTGCTCGACGGACATGTGAAGGCCATCGTCCAGGTCGGCGACACGGTGGTGCTCGGTGGTGCGTTCACCCAGGTCAGCTCGGCCGACGGCAAGACCGTCTACAACCGCTCCAACCTGGTCGCGTTCAACGCCCAGACGGGTGCGGTCAGCACGAGTTTCGCCCCGAACGTCGACGACGAGGTGGCCACCCTCGCCGTCTCCAGTGACGGCAAGTCCGTCTACGCGGGTGGCTTCTTCGACGCGGTCAACGGCAAGGCGGTCAAGAGCCTGGCCCGGATCAACATCGCCGACGGGCAACTCACCTCCGGGTTCACCACCCCCGCCCTCAACGGCAGGGTCAAGGACCTGAAGCTGGTGAAGGGCCGGCTCTGGGTCGCCGGCACCTTCGGCTATGTGGCGGGCCAGAAGCAGGCGGCGCTCGCCACCCTCAACCCGGCAACCGGTGCTCTCGACCCCTTCCAGGGGGCGGTCTTCTCCGGCACCATGACCGCGGGCGGCTTCCTGCAGATCCTCAAGATCGACATCACCCCGGACGGTTCGCGGCTGGTGGCGATCGGTGACTTCACCGCGGTCGACGGCCAGCCGCGGGCCCAGATCGCGATGCTCGACCTCAGCGGGTCCAGGGCCGCGGTCGCCAACTGGCGGACCGACTTCTACGCCTCGCCGTGCAACGCGGTGTTCCCGACGTACATGCGGGACGTCGACCTCGCCCCCGACGGGTCGTACTTCGTCGTCGTCACCACCGGCGGTTACCAGGGCGGCCCGCCGGCATCCTGCGACACTGCCGCCCGGTTCGAGACCGGTGCGAGCGGGTCGGGGGTGACGCCGACCTGGGTCGACTACACCGGCGGTGACACCCACTTCGCGGTCGCTGTCACCGGCACCGCGGTCTACGTCGGCGGGCACTTCCGCTGGCAGAACAACCCGCACGGTCCAGCCGACCGGGCAGGTGCCGGCTCGATCGGCCGCGACGGCATCGCGGCCCTCGACCCCGCCAACGGCATGCCGTTGCGCTGGAACCCCGGCCGCACCCGCGGGGTCGGCGTCTTCGACATGGTGGCCACGTCCGCGGGCCTCTGGGTCGGCAGCGACACCGACCGGATCGGCAACTGGGAGTACCACGGGCGGATCGCGTTCTTCCCACTCGCGGGGGGCACGGACGTACCGCGGCCGGCCGCCGGCGAGCTGCCGTCCGACATCTACTACGTACCGACCTCTGGCACCAACCTGAGCCCCCGCAAGCGGCACTACGACGGCACCACCGTCGGCGCCGCCGCCGCCGCTCCGACGGGTGGCCTCGCCTGGAGCAACATGCGGGCGGGGTTCATGCTCGGTGACACGCTGTATGCCGGCTGGTCCAACGGTGCCTTCGACCGGCGTACGTTCGACGGGTCGACCTATGGCACGCCCACGACCATCAATCTCGCCGACCAACTGGTCTCCGACTCCGCCTGGCACGCCGACGTCGCCGCCGCCACCGGAATGTTCGCCTCCGGCGGCAGGCTCTACTACACCCGCACCGGATCGAGCTCGCTCTACTACCGCTACTTCTCGGTGGAGAGCCAGGCGGTGGGGGCCGAGCGGTTCACTGCGAGTCCCAGCGTCACCGGCGTCGACTTCTCCAAGGTGACCGGCATGTTCCACGTTGGCGGGAAGCTCTACTTCGCCTCGACCATTGACGGCAACCTGCGCAGGGTCACCTTCAGCGCCGGCAAGCCGGTCGCGGGCACCGCGACCGTGGTGAGCGGCCCGGGCGTCGACGGCAACGACTGGCGTTCCCGGGCGATGTTCCTGTTCACCGACCCGAGCATGGCGGCCGAAGGAGCGCCGACCGCGGTGGCCTCCAGCACCTGCGAGGGCCTCACCTGCACCTTCAGCTCAGTGGGTTCGACCGACCCAGACGGCACGATCGAGTCGTACGCCTGGAAGTTCGGCGACGGGTCGACCGGCACCGGCGCGACGCCGCGGCACACCTATGCCGAGGGCGGCACCTACACGGTGACGCTCACCGTCACCGACGACTCCGGGGCGACCGACAGCGTGGAAAAGACGGTGACCGCCGCCGATCCGGACCAGCCGCTGGCGGCGAAGTTCTCCGTGTCGTGTGACGGGCTGGCCTGCGACGTCGACGGCGGCGACTCGACCGACCCCTCCGGTGCGGTGCAGTCGTACGCCTGGAACTTCGGTGACGGGACCACCGCCACAGGGGCGACCGCCTCGCACAGCTACTCGTCCACCGGGCGCTTCACCGTCCGGCTCACGGTGACCGGCAGCGACGGCAAGACCGCGCAGTCGGAACAGGTGGTCAGCGTCGCCACGCCGGTCAGCTCCGTACGGTTCGTCGGCCAGGCCGGCAGCAACGCCAACGTCAAGACCCACCAGGTGACCATCCCGGCGAGCGTCGCGGCGGGCGACCGGCTGCTGCTCCTGTCGACCGTCAACACCACCACGCCCACCGCCTCCGCACCGAGCGGTGTGGGCGGCTGGTCGAGCGTAGGTACGAAATCTGCCTCCACCATGGTGACCCGGGTCTGGCAGAAGGAAGCCTCGGCGACCGACGCCGGGTCGACAGTCCAGGTGGCGCTCTCCGACTACGCGAAGGGTGACCTGACGGTGGTGGCCTACCGCGGTCCCGACCCGGTGGTGCGTACCTTCGCCAGCGCGGCCGAGACCACCTCGCGGACGACCCACACCACGCCGGGCGTCCAGGGAGTCGACGGTGCCTGGCTGGTGAGCTACTGGACGGACAAGTCCTCCGCCACGACGCAGTGGACCGCGCCGGCGGGTCAGACGACGCGGCGCAGCTCCTACGGCACGGGCAGCGGAAGGATTTCCATGCTGCTCACCGACGGCGGTGCTCCGGCGGGCACCGGGGCCAAGGGTTCACTGGGCGCGACCGCCGACGCGGCGAGCGCCCAGGCCACGATGTGGTCGTTCCTGATCGGACCGGGCGGATGACGGCAAGGGACGGGATCGGCTGGATCCGTGCAAGGGCGGCCCACCGCGTTTCCGTGTGCGCCATGGTGGCGGTCCTCAGCCTCGCCGGTAGCTCGTGTTCGCTCATCGAATTGTGGGGCGACGGCGGAGCTGCCGGCGGGCCGGGTCCGGCAGCTGGTTCCGGTGGCGGAGAGGGCGTGCGTTCGGTGTCGACCGGGAACGATGGCGCGTTCGCCGAGTCGCCAGTCGGCAACAAGAGCGACGCGTCGGCCCGGCTCGTCGGCCTCGATACGGACACGGCCGAAGGCGTGGAGACGGTGACCTTCACCTTCGCCGATACCAAGGTCCTGCCGAAGTTCCGGGTGGGCTACATTGACGCTCTCCGGGCCCATCCCGAAGACGAGCCACTTCCGTTGTCTGGCAACGCATTGCTCGAGGTGGAGTTCAGCCTGACCAACCCCAACACCAAGAACCGGTTGGCGGTGCGTCCCGACCTCACCCCCGAGCAGCCGCAGGTCAAGGAGGTCCTCCTGGCCCGCAATCTGGGCGGCAGCCTGACCTTCGGAGTGGGACTCGACCGCAGGGCCCCGTTCCGCGCGAAGCAACTGTCCAACCCGACTCGACTGGTCGTGGAGGTGCGCACGAGGTGAGCGAGACGAGTCCGCGGGGTGCCGGGGGTTCGGATGGGGGTCTGCGGGCGGTGGCACCGCCCTGGGTGAAGCGGTCCGGTCGGGCGGTGACCCGCACGTTCGGGCGTTACACGTCCGGCGGTCGGCTGGTTCCCAGCTTCCTGATCGTGGGAGGCCAGCGCTGCGGCACCACCTCGTTGCACCGGGCGCTCATCGCTCACCCTGTGGTCGCCGGACCTGTACTGCACAAGGGCGTCAACTACTTCGACCTCAACTACGACCGCGGCCCGGCGTGGTACCGCGCGCACTTCCCGCTGCTCTCCACCGCCAGGCGCCGGGCCGGCAACTGGTCGGTGGGATCGGGCGAGCCGCAGGCCATGGAGTCCTGCGGTTACTACCTCTACCACCCGTTGGCGCTGCCGCGGATCGCGCGCGACCTGCCCGGGGTACGGCTCATCGTCATGGTCCGTGACCCGATAGAGCGGGCCTGGTCGGCCTACAAGCATGGTCTCGCGCGCGGTTTCGAGACCGAGTCGTTCGAACGCGCCCTCGACCTCGAGCCGGAGCGACTGGCCGGGGAGGTCGAGCGCCTGGCGTCCGACCACGGCTACCAGAGCGATGCGCACCGCCATCATGCCTACGTCGCCCGCGGGCGTTACGTCGAGCACCTCCAGGCCGCGATCGACCTCTTCGGGCGCGAGTGCGTACACGTGATCGAGAGCGAGGAGTTCTTCGCCAACCCCGCGTCGACCTACGACGACGTGCTCGACTTCCTCGGCCTGCCGTCCTGGCTGCCGTCGGCGTTCGGTCAGCACAACGCCCGGCCGAGCGAGCCGATGCCGGAGCCGGTACGCAAGCAGCTCGCGGACTACTTCCTGCCCTACGACGAACAGCTCGCCAAGGTCCTGGGTCACACTCCCGCCTGGCGTCGCTGACCCGGCGCCCGCGCTCGCGGCGTGCCGGTCCTCGCGGCGTGCCGGTCCTCGTCGTCGGCGGGGCATGGGGAAACTCGTTGGTGTCGCGTCGGCGTGCGGACAATGCTTGGCGGCATGGACGGATTCGACCCGGCGACGAGCTTCGGCCCCGACGTGGCCAGCAGGTACGACAACTCGCTCCGAGGAGACGAGCAGGCTGCCTGCCGGTTCCTCGCCGAGGTCGCCGGGGGTGGTCGCGCGTTGGAGTTCGCGATCGGCACCGGACGGATAGCGCTTCCGCTCGCCGAGCAGGGCGTCAGCGTGGCCGGCATCGAGCTGTCCAGCGCCATGGTGGACCAGCTGCGGTCGAAGCCTGGCGGCGAGGCCCTGCACGTCACGGTCGGCGACATGTCCTCGGAGCGGGTCCCCGGCACGCACGCGTTGGTCTACCTCGTCTTCAACTCCCTCTTCAATCTGCTGACGCAGGACGACCAGGTCCGGTGTTTCGAGAACGCCGCCCGCCACCTTGCCGACGACGGGGCGTTCGTGGTGGAGGCGGCCGTCCCGAGCGCGTGGACCGCCCAGCACGAGTACGTCCGGCCTGAATGGGTCGGCACGGACAGCGTGGGGCTGGACGTCTGCCGCTATGACCCGGTGACCCAGCTGCTGGAGGAGAACCATGTCACGCTGTCCGAGAAGGGCATCCGGTTCGGGCCGATCGTGTGTCGGCTCATCTGGCCACCCGAGATGGACCTGATGGCGCGGATCGCCGGGCTCCGCCTCGCCGAGCGGTGGGGCGGGTGGGACAAGCAGCCGTTCACCGCCGACAGCAAGCTGCACGTCAGCGTCTACCGCCGCCGGTAGCTCAACCAGGCTCGGGATCGTCGGTCGCGCGAAGCCGGGCGGCCTGTGCTTCGAGGTAGCGCTGTTCCGGACGGCTGATCGTGCCGCGCGCAGCCGCCTGGTAGCTCGACCGAGCGGCGGCGGGATCGCCGCCGAGCTCCAGCAGGTGTCCGCGTACGGCGTCGATGCGGTAGTGGCCGGCGACGCGCCTGTCGGCGTCGAGCGTGGCGAGCAGGTCGAGCCCCGCCTGCGGGCCCTCCACCATCGCCGTGGCCACGGCGCGGTTGAGTGTCGCCATGGGGTTGGGCGAGATGCGGTCCAGGATCTTGTAGAGGATGAGGATCTGGCGCCAGTCCGTCTCCTGCGTGCTCCGTGCTTCGGCGTGGACCGCGGCGATGGCTGCCTGGAGCTGGTACGCACCGAGCGATGACCGGGCCAGGGTGGCGCTGATGAGGGCGACTCCCTCCTCGAGGAGTTTTCGGTCCCATCTGCCGCGGTCCTGTTCCGCGAGCGGCACCATCGCGCCGTCGGCGGTGGTCCGGGTCGTACGCCGGGCATCGGTGAGCAGCATCAGGGCGAGCAGTCCGGCGACCTCGCCGTCGTCGGGGAGCAGCCGGTGGACCTGCCTGGTCAGTCGAATCGCCTCGTCGGTCAGCCCACTGCGCGCCAGTTCGGGGCCGGAGGTGGCCGTGTAGCCCTCGTTGAAGATCAGGTACAGCACGTGGAGAACCACGCGGAGCCGATCGGACCGTTCGGGCTCGGGCGGCAGTCCGAAGCCGGCGCCGCTGACCTTGATGCGCTGCTTGGCCCGGCTGATCCGCTGCGCCATGGTGGCCTCGGGAACGAGGAAGGCGTGGGCGATCTCGGCCGTACGCAGGCCACCGACCGCCCGCAGGGTGAGGGCGACCTGAGCCGGCTCGGACACGGCCGGATGGCAGCACAGGAACAGCAGGGTGAGCGTGTCGTCGTCCTGCGCCGCGCGCTCGTCGCCTGGGCCAGGGAGAACCATCTCGTGTGCCGGCACCTGAGCGGCCACTGCGTCCTCGCGCCGTCGGCGGGCGCTGTCGCTGCGCCACTGGTCGGTCAGCCGCCGACCGGCGACGGTGAGCAGCCAGGCGCGCGGATCGGAGGGTACGCCCTGCTCCGGCCACTGGACCGCAGCGGCGAGAAGAGCATCCTGCACGGCGTCCTCGCAGGCGTCGAACTGCCCGTGCCGCCGGATGAGCAGGCCGAGGACCTGCGGCGCGCACCGGCGCAGCAGGTCCTCGATCGACTCGTCCGTCCGCGTACTCACATCCCAGCCCGTGCTCACATGCCTGACTGTGCCTTTCCCGCTTGGGCGCACAACCCTGCTTGGGCTCACATGTCCGACCCGGCGGAGAACATCACCGGACGCACTTCCACGGCCAGCCCTTCGACCTTGGTGTCGGGGATCATGCCGGCGAGCTCGACGGCGCGTTCCTTGGTCTCGCAGTCGACGAGGTAGTAGCCGCCCATGTACTCCTTGGCCTCCAGGTAGGGGCCGTCGGTGACTGCTGGCACGCCGCCGCGCGTGCTCACCACCGAGGTGTTCGACGGATCGGCCAGCGCGTGGGTGCTGATCATTTCGCCGGACTCTTGGATGGTCTTCATGAACTCGCCGTGCCCGTTCATGATCTCGTCGCGTTCCGCCTCGGTCAGGGCGTCGAGGATCTTGGGGTTGACATGCATGATCAGCAGGTACTTCATGGCGGGCTCCTCACGGGTTCGGCGCGCCCGGGACGGGCGGCCTCACAGGGAGGTCGGAGCGGCGACCCTCTCCACGACATTCCATCAGGGCAGGTTGTCATGATCATGCGTGGGTTGCCGGGCCCTTGTGGACGAGCTACCGCCCGGTTTGCCGCGCATGATCATGGTTCACCTGTGGCGCCGAGGGTCCTGTTCAGGTGAGGTCGAGGGCCCCGCGGCGGCGGGTGAGTCGTTCGACCTGCCTGAACGCAGCGACGCCGAGCAGCGGCAGCACCACCGCGAAGCCGGCGAGCGGCGCGAGCTCCCGCCACAGGTCGGCGACCGAGGCGCCCTTCGTCGTCGCGTCGACCAGTGCCTGGATGCCGTAGCCGAACGGGAGAAAGCGGGCGGGAATCCGCAGCCAGTCCGGCATCAGGGCGATCGGGTACATCGTGCCGCCCACCATCAGGATCGGGACGAAGAGCAGGTTGGACAGCTGGTTGGCGTTCCGGATGGCGACGCCGATCGCGCCGACCATCATGGAGACACCCCACATGCAGCAGATGAAGAGCACGAGGGTCACCAGCAGGGTGAGCGGCGCGATGTCGACCGTGAGACCGAAGACGACCGCGCCGGTCGTGAACGTCAGAGCCGCCGTCGCGAGCGACTCGAGGACGGCGAAGAGCTGGAAGCCGCCGAGCCACGCGTAGCGGGAGCACGGTGCGAGGAAGAGGTTGCCGAGGGTGCCGCGCTGGCGTTCGTCGTCGAGGATCTCGCCGGCGCTGAAGAGCATGCCGAAGAGCAGGGCGAGGCAGGCACCGCCGACGATGGCGTAGTCCCGCAGCTCACGGTCGTCGCGGTAGATGAGGCCGACGATGAGCAGGGTGAAGACCGGCAGCGTCATCCAGACGAGGACGTACGGCACCGGCCCGGCGGTCTGGATCTTCGTCCGGCCGGCCGCGTACGCCGACGCCGCCACGACCCGGATCGGGGAGGGGAGGGCAGTCACAGGAGGCTCCTCACAGCAGGTCGAGTTTGCCGCGGCGGCGCATGGCGTAGTCCACCCGGCGCAGGGACCAGACGCCGGCGAGGAGGAACACCGCGCTGGTGGCGGCCGCGGCCAGGAGCGCACCGCCGACCTCGGCGAGCGACCGGCCGGCCAGCGTGGTGGCGCGCAGGGCGTCGACGGCGTGCGCCAGCGGGATGGCTGCGGAGATGGGTTCGAGCCAGTCGGGCAACGCGGTCCGCGGTACGAAGAAGCCCGCCAACAGCCAGATCGGGGCCTGCAGGAAGTTCGACATCGCGTTCGCCTGCCTGGACAGGATGAACAGTCCGGCGAAACCGAGGCCGATGCACAGCGAACTCGCGTAGACAGCCACCAGGGACACCAGCGCGCCTATCGGGTCGGCCACCTCGAACCTTGCGCCGAGAAGCGCACCCGCGCCGATGCAGGAGGCAAGTCCGGTGATGTCCCAGGTGATGTTGCCGATGCCGTAGCCGAGGACGACGGGCATCGTGCGGGTGGGCGCGGCGATCACCGAGGCGATGGTGCCGGCGTGGATCTCCCACTGGAGCGCGTGACCGCTTCCCCAGACCGTCGAGTTCCAGGCCAACGTGGCCAGTATGCCGACGACGAGGAAGCCCACGACGTCCTGGCGCTGCACGGCTGCCTGTCCCGAGACCTGGTAGGCGACCGTGAAGCTGACCAGCAGCAGGAGCGGCATCAGCGGCGCGCGGACCAGCATGATCGGGTTGGACGCCCACCGCAGCAGGAAGACCCGCACCGTGGCCCACAACAGTCGCCAGTCGGCGCGGAACCGCCCGACCGGTGTGTCCGCGTTCATGCGTCCTCCTCGAACTCTCGGCCGGTGGCGCTGAGGAAGGCGTCCTCGAGGGACGGTTCGCGGATGTCGATGGTGCGCACCTCGGCGCCGCCCTCGCGAAGGACGGCGAGCGCCTGGTCGAGCGCGGCGGTGGTGTCGGTGCAGCGCAGCGTCAGGGTGGCGGCGACGGCGCCGTCGGCTCCGGTGTCGTGCTGGACCTGTGTCACCGGAGCGAGCACCCGCAACCGGTCGATCACCTCGCCCGCCGCCCGGCATCCCGACCGCTCGGTCAGCGTGACGACCACCCGGCGGTCGACCTTCGCCTGCGCCTTCAGCGCGGCCGGTGTCCCGCTGGCGACGATGATGCCGCGGTCGACGATGGCGAGCTCACGGCAGAGCAGGTCCGCTTCGTACATGTCGTGGGTGGTGAGCAGGATCGTGTGCTCGCCGGCCAGGTCGGCGATCAGCTGGCGTACGTCGATCGCCGCCGAAGGATCCAGCCCGATCGTCGGCTCGTCGAGGATCACCACCGCGGGCTCGTGGAGCAGGGTCTTCGCGATGTGCAGGCGTTGCTTCATGCCCCGCGAGTAGCTCTCGACCCGCTCCGCGGCGCGGTCGGTGAGCCTGACCCGGGCGAGCAACTCCTCGGACCTGGCCGCGATCGCCCGGTCGTCCATGCCGTAGAGGCGGCCCGCGTAGCGCAGGTTCTCCCGCCCGGACAGCTGGTTGTAGAGCCCCTTGTCACCACCGAAGAGGACGCCGAGCTGGCGGCGTACGGCGGTCTCCTGGCGTACGACGTCCAACCCGCCGATGGTCGCCGATCCAGATGTGGGGATGAGCATCGTCGAGAGCATCTTGATCGTCGTGGTCTTGCCGGCACCATTGGGACCGACCATGCCGAAGATCGTCCCGCGAGGTACGCCGAAACTGATGCCGCGCACGGCCTCGACGACCTCGCCGGAGCGGAACCAGCCCTTGCGTTTGCGGTACGTACGGCGCAGGCCATGGGCGACGATGCTGAGGTCGTCGGCCGCACTCGTCGCCATGTCCACGCCGGATCCGGCGGTGTGCAGGCAGGTGTCGCGGTCGGTGTCGCGGTCGGTGTCGCGGTCGGTGTCGCGGTCGGTGTCGATGGCATCGGTCATGAGACGGTTCCCCCGAGGAGGCCCGCGAGAGCGGGCGGACGGTTCGCCTGGACGACAACACCGGCGACCTGGACCGCGAACGTCTGCCACCACGACGTCGGCAGGGCTCCCGGCGCGGTCGGCGGAGGCGTTGAATCTGATGCCGGCGTGGACACGTGCGTGGGTGGTGACGTGGACGTCGGGCCGGGAGTCGACGCTCCGTAGGGGTCGGCGAGGATGGCCTGCCGGATCTCCTCCAGCTCCGCGGGCCGCAGCCGGAGCGCGCTCGACCAGACAGCCAGCAGGTCGTCGAGTGGGGAAGCTTCGTTCATCGTCGTACCTCCTCAAGGCTGAGGGTGTTGAGCCCGAGCGCCTTCGCGAGCGCCTGCCGGGCTCTGGCCAGCTTGTAGCGGATCGTTCCGGCGGGCTGGCCCAACGCCTCGCCGATCTGGGCGCTGGTCAGCTCGCCGACGGCGTGCATCGCGAGGATCACCCGGGCCTCCTCGGGCAGCGTCCGGACAGCTGTCATCACGTCGTTCATCAGCTCGTTCCTCTCCACGTGTGCGGCGGGTGGGTCGGCGGCGGCCGCGCCGGTCGTCGGCACCATGTGGTCGGCCAGCGTCCGGGCGGTCGCTTCCCGGGTGGCCCGCGCGCGGTAGGAGTCGGTCACCAGGTTGCGGGCCACGGTGAAGATCCACGCCTGCCGCCGCTGGGGTGGCAGTGCCCGCACCTCGTCGAACCGCCGCCACACCCGCAGGAACGTCTCCTGCAGCAGGTCGCGGCCCAGCTCGCGGTCGCCGATCCGGCCGAGCAGGTAGGCGTGCACGCTCGCGTGATACGCCTCGAAGATCTCGGTGAAGGACTCCTCGGCTTCAGTGCTCCGCGTCATCCCCGGCCACCGAGATGTCGCCGTACTTGGCGGTCGCCAGCAGCTGGACGACCGGGATCAGTTCTTTCGGCGCCGCGAGCGAGCCGACCAGGCTGATCGAGGTGACCTTGTCCCGGAGCAGGCCGGCGGGTACGTCGTCGTCGATCCGGAACGACCCGACCAGCAGGAGCCCGAGCGGCTCGTCGACGAGTTCGAAGAACCCTCGGCCGAACGTCTCGTCGCCGAGGAAGCACCGTGGCGACCCGTCGTACCACACCAGCTGGCCGGCTCCGGCGAGCAATGGCGCCAGCACGGACTCGCTCTCGCGTGGGACGATCACCTCTCCGGTGTAGTAGATCTGCTGGAAGCCCACTGCGGTGACCTGCCCGGTGACGATCGTCTGTCCGGTGACGACGAGAACGTCATCGGGTGACCCGCCCTGGTTGGCGAGGGTGCTCCCGCTCAGGGTCTGCTGGCCGGTGAGCGGTCTGAGCTGCTGCCCCTCGGCGTACCGGTAGTAGTGGACCATCCCCGTCATCCGGGTCAGGCCGGCGCCGAGAACCGACTCGCTTCCCCGGGGCGCGAGGACCGTGCCGATGACGATGACCTCGCGGTAGCCGATCCGGGTGAGGGGACTGGTGATGAGCAGCCCGCCTATCACCACGAGGACCTCGTTGTCGCCGCCCGGGTCGGCGAGGGCGTCGCCGCCGAGCGTCATCGTGCCGGTGTGGACCCGCACGTGCGCGCCGGTGGGGATCGGTACGACCGCGCCGACGTTCTGCATCGAGATCCGGGCGAGTGCGTGGGCGAGGTTCTCCGGCACCACGACGGCGCCGACGTTCGCGATCCGGTCGATGCCGGCCAGGTCCTCTTCCCAGGTCGTGTGCGAGAGGTCGAGGACCGGGACGTTCTCCACCACTCCGGTCGCCTGCAGGTCTGTCATGGCGCTCTTCCCTTCACCGTCTGCTCCCCAGAGCGTCGTACGCAAGGAACGTGTCGTACGCAAGGAATTTGTCGTACGCAAGAGGAAGACGGACGGACCGCTCAGGTGTTGGGAAATCGCTGCCGATTTCTGCGATCGATCCGGCCGGGACCACCGTCCGCCGGATCCGTATGACCGGTGAAGCCCATGATCCTGAAGGAAAAGTCGGCCATAGATTGGCAAAGTCCTCATGATCACGATCATGATCACCGTCATGATCACCGGGGAGGTGACGTTCGCGCGGGGGTTGTCGGAGGGGCGCGTTAGTCTTGGTACTTCACCCCGGTCCGCACTGCGAATCGGGGCGTTCGTGTTGCCCCGTCGCCTTTGTCACTGTCCCTCGACATGGCCGTCGCGGGCCACCACTTCTGTTTCTGGAAGGGATCCATGGGCCTCACCGGACTCATCGAACTCGTCGTCGCCGACCCCGCGATCGCGGCCGCGGTCGAAGCGGCACGGGCGAGTGCGGCGGCACCACTCGACCTCACCGCGCCCAAGGCGGTGCAGCCGTTCGCGGTGGCCGCCCTCGCCGCGCCGACCGACACCGGTGGCGCGGACCGCCCCGTCCTCGCGGTCACCGCGACCGGACGCGAGGCCGAGGATCTCACCGCCACATTGCAGAGCCTGCTCGGCGACGACAGCGCGGTGGCCTACTACCCGGCCTGGGAAACGCTTCCGCACGAGCGGCTCTCGCCGCGCTCGGACACCGTGGGTCGGCGGCTCGCGGTGCTGCGCCGGCTGGTCCACCCCGATGCGGAGAACCCACGACCCAAGGTCGTCGTCGCGCCGGTACGCAGCGTGCTGCAGCCGCAGGTCAAAGGCCTGGCCGACCTCGAGCCGGTGTCACTCCACGTGGGCGAGGAGCGTGACCTCGACGAGGTCGTACGCCGGTTGGCCGCGGCCGCCTACCACCGCGTCGACCTGGTGGAGAGGCGCGGCGAGTTCGCGGTGCGGGGCGGGATCGTCGACGTGTTCCCACCGACCGAGGAACATCCGTTGCGGGTGGAGTTCTTCGGCGACGAGATCGAGGAGATCCGGTCGTTCAAGGTGGCCGACCAGCGGTCGCTCGGCACCGCCGACCATGGCCTCTACGCACCCCCATGTCGCGAGCTGCTGCTCACCGCCGACGTCCGCGAGCGGGCGGCCAAGCTCGCCGTCGCGCATCCGGAGCTCGCGGAGCTGTTCGAGAAGCTCGCGCACGGGCACGCGGTCGAAGGGATGGAGTCGCTGGCCCCCGTCCTGGTCGACGAGATGGAACTGCTCCTCGACCTGATGCCCGCCGGCACCCACACGGTCGTGTGCGATCCCGAGCGGGTCCGCAGCCGGTCCCATGACCTGGTGGCGACGAGCCAGGAGTTCCTCGACGCCAGCTGGGCGGCCGCCGCCGGTGGGGGAGAGGCGCCGATCGACCTGGGCGCAGCCGCCTACCGCAGCCTCGCCGACGTACGCCGGCACGCTCTCGCCGCCGGGCTCGCCTGGTGGAGCCTGTCACCGTTCGCGGCCGAGCCCGACAACGCGACGCCCGCCGCACCGCTGCGTACCGAAGCCGGCGAGTTGGTGCAGGTCGACGTCGACGTCGAGCTGGGAGCGGTCGAGTCGCGCACGGTCAGCGCGCAGGCGGCCGACGCCTACCACGGCAACACCGACGCGATGATCACCGACGTACGCCGGTGGATCGCCGACGGCTGGCGGGTCGTCTTCGTCACCGAGGGGCACGGTCCGGCGGAGCGCCTGGTGGAGGTCCTGCGTGGCCAGGACCTGCCCGCCCGGCTCGACGAGCACCTCGAGCAGCTTCCCGAGCCGTCGCTCGTGCACGTCACCCGCGGCCGCGTCGACCACGGTTTCGTCGCACCCGAGGCGCGGCTCGCCGTCCTGGCCGAGGCCGACCTGCTGGGTCGAGGGGGCGCGTCCACCAAGGACATGCGTCGCATGCCCACGCGCCGCCGCCGCACGATCGACCCGCTGGAGCTGAGTCCCGGCGACTACGTCGTCCACGACCAGCACGGGGTCGGCCGGTACGTCGAGATGATGGAACGCACGGTCGGCACCGGCCAGCAGCGCACCACGCGCGAGTACCTCGTGATCGAGTACGCACCGTCCAAGCGCGGCCACCCCGGCGACCGGCTGTTCGTCCCCACCGACCAGCTCGACCTGGTGACCCGCTACGTCGGGGGCGAGCAGCCGAGCCTCGACAAGATGGGCGGCTCGGACTGGGCCAAGCGCAAGGGTCGCGCACGCCGCGCCGTCAAGGAGATCGCCGCCGAGCTGATCAAGCTCTACGCCGCTCGGCAGGCGACGAAGGGTCACGCGTTCGGTCCCGACTCGCCGTGGCAGCGTGAGCTGGAGGACGCGTTCCCCTACGTCGAGACCCCCGACCAGCTCGGCACCATCGACGACGTGAAGCAGGACATGGAGAAGTCGATCCCGATGGACCGGTTGATCTGTGGCGACGTCGGCTACGGCAAGACCGAGATCGCCGTGCGGGCGGCGTTCAAGGCGGTGCAGGATGGCAAGCAGGTGGCGATCCTCGTGCCCACCACTCTGCTTGTCCAGCAGCACTACTCCACGTTCGCGGAGCGGTTCGCGCCGTTCCCGGTGACGGTGCGCGCGCTGTCGCGGTTCCAGACCGACCGCGAAGCGAAGGAGACCCTGACCGGTATCGCGACCGGCGCGATCGACGTCGTGATCGGTACGCACCGCCTGCTCGGCAACGAGGTGTCGTTCAAGGACGTCGGCCTGATCGTCGTCGACGAGGAGCAGCGGTTCGGCGTCGAGCACAAGGAGAAGCTGAAGGCGTTGCGGGCGAGCGTCGACGTCCTCACGATGTCGGCGACCCCGATTCCGCGCACGCTCGAGATGGCGATCACCGGCATCCGCGAGATGTCGACCATCATGACGCCGCCGGAGGAACGCCACCCGGTGCTGACGTTCGTGGGTGGCTACGACGAACGCCAGGTGGTCGCGGCGATCCGGCGCGAGCTGCTCCGCGAGGGACAGGTGTTCTTCGTCCACAACCGGGTCAACACGATCGAGAAGGCGGCGGCCCGGATCCGTCAGCTGGTGCCCGAGGCCCGCGTCGTCGTCGGGCACGGCCAGATGCGCGAGCACCAGCTCGAACAGGTGATGGTCGACTTCTGGGAGAAGCGCGCCGACGTGCTCGTCTGCACCACGATCGTCGAAGCGGGGTTGGACATCTCCAACGCCAACACCCTCATCATGGAGCGCTCGGATCTCTTCGGTCTCTCGCAGCTGCACCAGATGCGCGGCCGGGTGGGTCGCGGGCGGGAGCGGGCCTATGCGTACTTCCTCTATCCGCCGGAGAAGCCGCTGACCGAGACCGCGCACGAGCGGCTCGCCACCCTGGCACAGAACACCGAACTCGGCGCTGGCATGGCCGTCGCGATGAAGGACCTCGAGATCCGTGGTGCCGGCAACCTGCTCGGTGGTGAGCAGTCCGGCCACATCGCCGACGTCGGCTTCGATCTCTACGTACGCCTGGTCGGCGAGGCGGTGGCCGACTTCCGTGGCGAGGGGGCAGTGGAGGAGGCCGAGGTCAAGGTCGAGCTGCCGATCGACGCGCACCTGCCGCACGACTACGTCGACAGCCAGCGGCTGCGGCTGGAGATGTACCAACGGCTCGCGGCGGTCCGCAGCCTCGACGAAGTGGAGCAGGTGGCGGAGGAGCTCATCGACCGCTACGGCGCGATCATGCCGAAGCCGGTGGAGAACCTTCTCGAGGTCGCGAGATTCCGGCTGCTCGCCAGGGAGGCCGGCCTCACCGACGTCACGTTGCAGGGCAACCAGATCCGGTTCGCGCCGGTGGACCTGCGGGAGAGCCAGGAGCTGCGGTTGAACCGGCTCTATCCCCGCACGGTGGTGAAACGGCAGGTCAGGACCATCCTCGTGCCGCGACCGGCGACGGCACCGATCGGCGGCCAGCCGCTGCGTGACCTCGAGCTGTTGCGCTGGGCCCGCGATCTCATCGAGGCCGTCGTGCTCGACTCCCGGGCACCGAGCACCTCGTCGTCGACACCCGCCTGACGGCCCCCGTACGCACCCTGCCGAGCAGAGATACGCAGGGGCACGGGCGACCACAAGTCTGGTGATCCCAGGGCTATTAGTCACAGACTGTTATCAGATGGGCCACATGGGCGATCGGCTAGGGTAACGGCAGCTTTGGGCTGTGTGCGGGGGAGACCCGTCGAATATCCGCTGACCACCGGGAGTGCCTATGCTGCCCGATTCGTCACCGACCAACGGTGGCTCGTCCCGCGACGACCTGGGGTCGTCACGGCCCGGCCGCCACCGCGGTTCCCGTCGCCAGCGACGCGAGGTCAGCCAGCCGAGCCGATCCACAGCAGTCACGACGCACCGCCAGTCCGACCAGGGCGGGCAACCGCAGAGTCAACGCCGTGCACTCCCCGTGGCCGCCGCTGCGGCCGGAGTCCTGGGCATCGGTGCCGCGGCCGCCGGAGCCGGGTGGTTCCTCTTTCTTCCCCAAGGGCAGGCGCCCACCGCTGCCGGGTCGCTCGACGCCCCGGCGAGTTCCAGTCTGTCCCGGGGCGCCGGCGTACCCTCCGACACGAGTGACACGACCCGATTGACCAGCAGCGAGCAGAACTGGCTTGGCGCGCCCGACTCGGCCACTCCGGGCAACCAGACGGCCACCGCCGATGCGTCCTCGTCGCCGGCACCGCGTCCGTCGCCGGCACGGACGTTGCCGGAGGCAGAGGAAGAGGCCGCGCGCCAGACGTTGCCGCGGTCGACACCGACGATCACGCCGACAACGGAGCCGACGTCGGAGCCCACGTCGTCGCCGTCGCCCACGACGAACTCGCCCGACCCCACCACTCCGGCGCCCACGCCGAGTGAGACGTCTGAGCCGGACCCCACGACGCCGAGTCCGTCGCCGACATCTGGCCTGCCGTTGCCGTTGCCCGATCTTCGATTGCCCGACCTTCCGTGACCGATAGAACTGCCGCTGCCGTAGGAGAGGGGCCGCGGCCCGGCGCCAGAGAAGCGCCCGGCCGCGGCTCCTTCCACGCGCGGCGGGTGGCGGGAAAGGGGAGTGTCCATGCCACCCGAGCATCCACGCGACAGCCACCAACCCGACGGCGATGGCCGGCGGACCTGGCCACCGCCGACCGGCCGGCCGGACGGGGGAGGACGCGGGAACGACCCGGAACCGCAGTGGCGTGCGGCCGGTGGCGCAGGATGGTCGCAGCCTCCGTCGCCCGTCGACCGGCCGGAGTGGTCACCACCGCGGCCGGAGGAACCACCCACGTGGCCGCCGCGACCCAGTAGCGGCCCTTTGTGGGACCAACCGCAGGCAGACAGTGGCCCCTCGTGGGACCGCCCTGGGGCAGACAGCCGGCCCTCGTGGGACCAACCGCAGGCAGACAGCCGGCCCTCGTGGGACCAGCCGCGACCGGCATGGGATCAGCCGCGACCGGCGTGGGATCGGGGACACTCCAGTGAGCCCAGGTCCTGGGAAGAGCTGAGCAACCAGGCGGCTGCCGACGATCCCCGAAGCGGCCAGGGCGCCGATCGGGGCGGGTGGCCGCCCCGCCGACCGGCGGGGTGGGGCGTCCCGGACGACCTGGATCCGGGCTGGAGCGCCCCGAGCGACCGGCAACACTGGGAGTCGCTGCACGACCCGCCTCGAGCTACGTGGCGTTCGTCGGACGAGGCCCCGGGGTGGGACGACGCCGAGTTGGACGACCGCACTCAGTGGCAGCTCCCAGCCCGATCCCCTGCGTGGCAGAACGACGAGCACCTGTGGGACGCACCAGACGACCGCGACCCCCCGATCTACTGGGAGCCGGACGACACCGACACCCACGCCGAGAACCGCGACGGTGCGAACCCTCGCCGTCATCGCCGCAAGAGGCCGCGGCGCGGGGCGTTGGCCGCCGCCGTGACGGTCGCTGTCGTCGGCATGGTCGGCGTGGTGTCGACGACGGGGTGGTACCTCGTCTCCCAGCAACGGCAGTCACGCACCGCCACCGAGAACCCGGACTCCGTGGGAGACCGCGGCCGTGCTCGAGAGGCCCGCATACCGTCAGAGACTGCCTCGGCCACGCCGACGGCCACTGCGACCGCCACCTCCACACCGACCGCTACCCGGAAGCCCTCGAGGACGCCGACTCCCACGCCGCGACCGACCAGGACCGAGGCGCCGGAGCCGAAGCGCACCACAGCCCCGCCTGAGCGCACGCCGTCGCCGAAACCGTCGCCCACGCAGACCGAGGCACCTGCCCCACCACCGTCGAAGCAGGCGACGTACGAGAACGAGGTCGTCCGCCTCACCAACGTCGAGCGGGCCGAGGAAGGGTGCGGGCCGCTACGCGCCGACGACCGGCTGCGTACCGCTGCCCGGGGGCACTCGAAGGACATGGCCGAGCGCGGGTACTTCGACCACACGTCGCCCGAAGGCACCACACCCTGGGACCGCATGCGGGCCGCGGGATACGACGCTCCGGGCGGTGAGAACATCGCGATGGGCTACCCCACGCCCGAGTCGGTCGTCGACGCCTGGATGGACAGTCGGGGTCACCGGGAGAACATCCTCAACTGCCGGTTCGAGGCCATCGGGGTCGGCGTCTACTTCGGGAACGAGCGGGGGCCCTGGGCGACGCAGAACTTCGGCTACCGCTGACTCAGCCGATCGGACGGGTCGTCGCGGCGATCTGGGGTACTGGCGGCCGTGAGGACCTTCGCGAAGCAGCGACTCAGCGGTTCGTCGCGATGGAGTCCGAACGTGCCGATCGGCGCGTAGCCGCTCGACTCGTAGAGCCCGATCGCCTCCGGCTGGAGCGCGCCCGTCTCCAGTACGAGGCGTCTGACGCCGGCCGCGCGGGCGGTGCGTTCGATCCCGGCCAGCAGTGTGCGGGAATGTCCACGACCACGTGCCGACGGTACGACGTACATCCTCTTGATCTCGGCGTCCCCGTCGCACAGGTCCGGGTCCCGGGTATCCCGGATCCGCCACCCTCCGCACCCGGCGGGGCGACCGTCGAGGTAGCCCACGAGGAAGAGGCCGCTCGGCGGCTGGAACTCCGCCGGATCGACCGGGGTCTTGTCGGTGTCGCCGTACCACTCGACGTACCACCGCTGGAGCTCGTCGATCAGGGTCGTGGCGTGGGCATGGTCATAGGCGAGCGTACGGACGTCCACGGCCGCCCAATCTAGCTCGGCGGACTGGCGGTCCACGGGGAGCGGTGGGCGTTCGACGGCCCGTATGGTCTGATGTCTGCTTGCGACCAGCCCACCACCGGGCACCGTCTCTTCGTGGAGGTTCACTCGTTCATGTCCACCGTCCCCCTACTGACCCTGAACAACGGTGTGCAGATCCCGCAGCTCGGCTTCGGCGTCTGGCAGGTCCCGAACGTCGACGCCGTGGCCGCCGTGAAGACCGCCATCGAGGTGGGCTACCGCAGCATCGACACCGCCGCGATCTACGGCAACGAGGAGGGGACGGGGCAGGCGATCGCCGAGTGCGACGTTCCCCGTGAGGACCTGTTCGTCACCACGAAGCTGTGGAACGCCGAGCAGGGGTACGACTCGACGATGGTGGCGTTCGAGGAGAGCCTGCGCAAGCTGCGGCTGGGCTACGTCGACCTGTACCTGATCCACTGGCCGGCGGCGGGCCAGGACAAGTACGTCGACACCTGGCGGGCGTTCGAGAAGCTGTACGCCGACGGGAGGATCAAGGCCATCGGGGTGTCGAACTTCCAGGCGTCGCACCTGCAGCGGCTCTTCGACGAGACCGGCACGGTCCCTACCGTCAACCAGATCGAGCTCCATCCCTATCTCGTGCAGGCCGACATGCGGGAGTTCGACGCGAAGTACGACATCCGCACCGAGGCGTGGAGCCCGCTCGCGCAGGGCGGCACGGTCCTCGCCGACCCGGTGATCACCGGACTGGCGGAGCGCTACGGCCGGACGCCGGCGCAGGTGATTCTGCGGTGGCATCTGCAGCTGGGGAACGTCGTCATCCCGAAGTCCGTCACCCCGTCGCGGATCGCGGAGAACTTCGCGGTGTTCGACTTCGAGCTCAGCTCAGACGACGTGGCCGCCATCACCGCCCTGGACAGGGGTGAGCGGACCGGGCCCGACCCGGACGTGTTCGGGGCCTGAGCCTCTGAAGGGCGCCGGCGCGCGTGCAAGGCGTCCGCGCGCGCCTTTCTACGCCGCCATTCCTGCGACGCCACAGCTAGATGGCCATCTAGGTCGCACCGATGAGCAGCCAGAGACCGCCCAGGGCGAACAGTGCCGCTGCGGAGTAGCGGATCGCCCGCTCGGGCAGGCGTACGGCGAGCTGGTGGCCGATCGCGATGGCGATCGCGTCGGCGATGACCATGCCGACGGTGGAGCCCACCCAGATCCCGAACCACTGGTGCTGGGTGGCGAGGGTGACCGTGGCGAGCATCGTCTTGTCGCCGAGTTCGGCGAGGAAGAAGGCTGTGGTCACGGCGATGACCGCGGACCGCCCGGTCCGGCGGGTGCGGGCTTGGTCGGACTCGTGCAGGACGTCGCCACGAAGTGTCCACGCCGCGAAGCCGAGGAACGCGAGGCCGGCGACCAGGGAGATCCAGGTCGCCGGCAGCGCGGCACCCAGCCCGTGCCCGACTCCGACGGAGACCGCGTGGACCGCCGTGGTGGCAATGCAGATGCCCGCGAGCACCGGTGCGGGGCGGTAGCGGGTCGCGAAGAGCATGGCCATCAGCTGGGACTTGTCGCCGAGTTCGGCGACGAAGATCACGGCGAAGCCGATGGCGAAACTGGTAACGAGAGCGTCCATGCCGGCGGTGCCACTCCTCGATGCTTCAGCGGTCTGGTCGTACCGCCGGATCGAGGGGTTGCGTGACCTCGACCCGGCGACATCGCCTTGGGTCGAAGGTCTCGCCCGCCTTGGTGGAAGGCCGCCGGGCCGGGCATCGCTCGCGGTGCGCGACGCCAGTGTGTCGACCACGGTGTTGAGGGCTACTCCCCTTCGCAGGCTCAAGGGTGCCCCGCCAGCCGCTGATTGTCAATCAGTTGCGCAAATGAGAGAACTACCTCGCGCCGTTCGAGGCGATCGTGCGCGAGGCCGGCGCCTGCGGCGTGATCATTCCGGCCCGCGAACGGGGTCGTCCCGGCGTACGGAAGAATTCAGCGCACCATGACCGCGCAGGTGGTGCGATGACTGATCAGGCGGGGCGTTCGACCGATCCGACCGGGCCCCAGCTCAGGGCCGCCGCGGACACGTTCGACCTGCTCTCGGCGCCGACCCGGCTGCACCTGGTCTGGCTGTTGGCCCGCCACGAGTACGACGTGGGAACCCTCGCCGAGCACACCGGTGCCACCGTGGCGGCCGTGAGCCAGCATCTGGCGAAACTCCGGCTGGCCGGTCTGGTCACCGCCCGCAAGGATGGCCGCCGACACATCTATGCCGTGGAAGACCCGCACGTGCTCACCCTCGTCGACCAGATCTTCTCCCACATCGCGCCAGACGGGTCTCTCGCGCCCGACCCACCGACCCCGACCCACCCCAGTCGGCGCCCGAGGCGCTGATACCGCCGGCTTCCGGTCAACCCCTCCGGGCGCTACGAGCGCCGCCCTGCGTACGATCGGGTGCGGCGTCAGCCGACACGAAACGCACCGCCAGCGCCCGCCCGACCGGGGCGGAGCCAGTCGGCGCCCGGCCGGGCGGCTGGGCAGGACGTGCTCCGCCGCGAAGACGTGCCCGCCAGAAATGAGGTCCCGTGCTCGCCCTGAGGCGTACTCCTCGACTCGCCGTACTTGCCGCTGTCGTCGCCGCCGGACTCACGCTCACCGGCTGTGGATCGCTGTCCAATCCCAGCGCGGCGGCTCAGGTCGGCGGCGAGACCATCTCGGTGTCGTTCCTGCAGAAGCAGCTCGAGGAGATCCTCGACCACTCGGCACGCGCCAGCGATGTTCCGGGCGGGCAGGTCAACCCGAGCACGGCCGAGCTCGCCGAGAACCAGCGCGCCCTCCTCCAGCAGCTGATCAACGACAGCCTGATCACGGAGACCGCCGACCGGCTCGGTGTCACGGCCAGTCGGGCCGACATCGACAAGGTGGAGGACGAGATCCGGGCCCAGCAGGTGTTCATCCCCGGCGACATGCGCGAGGAGTTCGCCCGGTGGGTGGCACTTCGCCGCGAGCTCAACGCCAGCCTGCTCGGCAAGACGCCAGCGAGCCAGGCTGACCAGGCCAAGGCCGACCAGCTGCTCGGCGAGCAGATGCGCCGGACCTCGCGTGAGGTCGGTGTGACGGTCAATCCGAGATACGGCAGGTGGGACGGCGCGCAGCTGCTGCCGGGCGGCCAGCTGGTCGAACCCAGCGAGACGGAGCAGCCGCAGCTCCCGCCGGCCGGGCCCTGACCAGCGGTTGACGAAACGGGCCCCGTGACTGTGACGCCGCCGTGGCTGGGACCCCCGTGACTGGGACCCCCGCATCGGGACGGCTGCATCGTGACGGCTGAAGGTTCCGATCCGACACCGGCGGGACGTCTCACGCTGCTGCTGACCAGCCCTCGGGTGGCGCCGGGCCTGTTGTCCTGGCCGGCCTGGGAGTTGTTGCGACGAGCCGACCGCGTACTCACCGACGATCCGGATCATCCGCAGCGCCCGCCGCTGGATGCCGCCGGGATCGCGGTGGAGCACGCATTCGTCCCTGCACATGGCGCCGGCGACCCGGTGCCCGCCGCGGCCGCGCCGGCCCCGGCGCTCGCCCGCTGGCTCCTCGACGAGGCCGCGTCCGGAGTCGAGCTGGTCTGGCTGGCCCCTGACGACGGCGCTGGCGAGCTCGGGCGCGCACTCGCCCATCTGCTCGCCGAACGCGCCGATGCGGGCGCCTCGGTCGTGCCTGAGCTCGAGGTCGTTCCTGCGTCGTACGACCTGCCCGGTGCCCGGCTCCTCGACCTGGTCGCCGTCATGGACCAGCTGCGCGCCCACTGTCCGTGGGTGCGGGAACAGACCCACCGGTCGCTCGTCCGTTATCTCGTCGAGGAGTCGTACGAAACCGTCGAGGCGATCGAGACGGGTGACCGTACGCACCTGCGGGAGGAACTCGGCGACCTGCTGTTCCAGGTGGTGTTCCACGCCCGACTGGCCGAGGAGGGCGCCGCGGGCGAGGACGGGGCCGACGACGGCGAGCGAGGGGAGACGTGGACGATCGACGACGTGGCCGGTGACCTGGTGGAGAAGCTGATCCGCCGGAACCCGCACGTGTTCGGCGAGACGCGGCGAGAAACCGGCCCTGGCGATGTCGCCGAGATCGAGAACGTCTGGGACCAGCTCAAGGCCGAGGAGAAGCGGCGAACCTCCGCGGTGGAGGGCGTCCCCCTCGCCCTGCCGGCCCTGACGCTGGCCGACAAGCTTCTGGGGCGTACGCAACGAACCGGGCTGGCCATTCAGGGCCCGCGCGTCACAGCAGCCGAGGCGACCGGGGAGCCGCTCACCGCCGAACGGCTGGGCGAGCTGCTGTTCGCACTTGTCGAGCAGGCACGGGTGGCCGGTATCGATCCCGAGCAGGCGCTGCGGGACGCCTGCCGCCGGTTCGTCGCGGCCGTCGAAGTTGCCGAAGCGCCGCCGGCCGCAGGGTCGGGCGAGGCTTCCGAAGGCGCTGGAGGCGGCGACGCCCCCGGGCCATAGAGGCGGGGTGGCGCAACTGCCCGTGTGCGAGCCCGTGCGCGATGCGGTTTCGAAGCGGTGATGGTGCGGGTCGGTTCGTCCAGCCTCGAGGTGGCGCCGTTAGGCTCGAGCCCGTCAATCCAGTGGCGCAGCACCGGGGGCGCGAGCGCTCACATCCGTACCGCAATCAGGACGTACCTGGAGGAACCCACGTGGCCACGATCGATGCCGTGACCGCCCGCGAGATTCTGGACTCGCGTGGCAACCCCACCGTCGAGGTCGAGGTTGGTCTCGACGACGGCACCATCGCGCGGGCGGCGGTCCCGTCAGGTGCGTCGACCGGTGCGTTCGAGGCGGTCGAACTGCGCGACGGTGACGAGGCGCGTTACGGCGGCAAGGGCGTCGAGCGGGCCGTGACCGGCATCGTCGACGAGATCGCCCCGGAGCTGGTCGGCTACGAAGCGAGCGAGCAGCGGTTGGTCGACGCTCGGCTGCTCGACCTCGACGGCACCCCCAACAAGGCCCGGCTCGGCGCCAATGCGCTGCTCGGTGTCTCGCTCGCGGTCGCGCGCGCGGCTGCGGACTCGGCCGATCTGCCGCTCTTCCGCTACATCGGCGGCCCGAACGCCCACCTGCTGCCGGTGCCCATGCTCAACATCGTCAACGGCGGCGCGCACGCGGACAACGACGTCGACTTCCAGGAGTTCATGATCGCGCCGATCGGCGCGGCGACCTTCGCGGAGGCGCTGCGCTGGGGCGCCGAGACCTACCATGCGCTGAAGTCCGTGCTCAAGGGGCAGGGACTGTCGACCGGACTCGGCGACGAGGGCGGCTTCGCGCCCAACCTGCCGTCGAACCGGGCCGCGCTCGACCTGATCGGTCAGGCGGTCGAGAAGGCGGGTTTCTCCTTCGGCTCCGACATCACGGTGGCGATCGACGCGGCGGCGACGGAGTTCTACGACGCGGAGAAGGCGAAGTACGTCTTCGAGGGCGGGGAGAGGTCGGCCGCGGAGATGGCGGCGTACTACTCCGAGCTGCTCGCCGCGTACCCCCTCGTCTCCCTCGAGGACCCGCTGGCCGAGGACGACTGGGCAGGGTGGGGCGAACTCACCAGGGCGGTGGGCGCCAAGGTGCAGCTCGTCGGCGACGATCTCTTCGTCACCAACCCGGAACGGATCGCCCGAGGGATCGTGGAGAGCTCCGCCAACTCCGTCCTCATCAAGGTCAACCAGATCGGCACGCTGACCGAGACGCTCGACGCGGTGGAAATGGCGCACCGGTCCGGGTTCACCACGATGATCAGTCACCGGTCCGGCGAGACCGAGGACACCACGATTGCCGACCTGGTGGTCGCGACGAACTCCGGCCAGATCAAGACCGGCGCGCCGGCGCGGAGCGAGCGGGTCGCGAAGTACAACCAGCTGCTGCGGATCGAGGAGGAGCTGGACGACGCCGCGCGGTACGCCGGGCGGCTGGCCTTCCCGAGGTTCGCGGGGGCAGAGGACAGCTGACCTCGCTCTGCTGCCGGGTCACTGAGCTCGTGGCGACGGGCCAGCGTTGACGGGTCGGTGTTGACGGGTCGGCGTTGACGGGTCGGTGTTGACGGGTCAGGCACGGGTCGTACGCACTGACAGAAGGGGCGGAGGTCTCGTGGGCGAGGGGCGCAGGGACCGTGGTCCCCGACCGGGTGGCGGTGGGCCGCGCCGCGGTCGTCGCACCCCTGCCTCGCCGGGACGCGGCGCACGGGGCGGCACCGGTCCGGCTCGCGCACCGCGGCGGGCGAGCGCCCCGGGCAGTCCAGGTCGTGCTGAGGCCGACGCGGATCGGGCCGGACGCGGACCCGCCCGGCCGACCGGCGGGCGACCGGCGGCTGGTCGTGGTGGCGACCGGCAGCAGCGGAAGGACGCGGAAGCCGCCGAGACACCGTCGAGACGGACTGGACTCACCGGCCGCGCCGCGATCCTGGCGCTGGTGCTGGCCGCGTTGATCGTGTCGTACGCCTCCAGCCTGCGGGCCTGGTCCGAGCAGCAGTCCAGGCTGACCGAGCTACGCGCCGAAGCCGCCGAACGCAGGGAACGCGTGGCCGAACTCGAAGGCGAACTCGAACGCTGGCGCGACCCTGCCTATGTCGAGGCGCAGGCCCGGGAACGGTTCGGTTGGGTGATGCCGGGCGAGATCGGATATGTCGTGGTGGGGGCGGACGAGCGGGCTCCGGCAGACCAGTCGGGGACGAAGCCGTCGGGAGACGACGAGCGTCCGGCGTGGTGGAGCGCCCTGTGGGGCAGCGTCGAACGGGCCGGGAACCCACCGCGGCCGAGTTCGACCGCCACCCGTCCCGAACCCGCCGCCACGATCGACCCAGGCCCGGCCGAACCGCCCGCCGACCGATGACGGTGGGACGGTGGCGAGGAAGGCCCCAACTGATCCCATGAGCACCGAGCAGCACGGCCAGCGGGAGCGACCCGACGAGGCCGACGTGGCCGCGGTCAGCCGGCAGCTGGGGCGGCCCGCGCGTGGGGTCCGCGGCGTCGCCCACCGCTGTCGCTGCGGTCTGCCGGATGTCGTGGAGACCGAGCCGCGCCTACCGGACGGCACTCCGTTCCCCACGACGTTCTACCTCACCTGCCCGCGGTTGGCGTCCGCGATCGGGCGGCTCGAGGCGAGTGGACTGATGCGCGAGTGGACGCAGCGCCTGCGCACCGATCCGGAGCTCGCGGCAGCCTACGCCCGCGCACACCAGCGCTACGTCGACCACCGGACGGCGATCGACGACGTACCCGAGATCGCCGGCGTCTCGGCCGGTGGCATGCCCGACCGGGTGAAGTGCCTGCACGCCCTGGTGGCGCACGCCCTCGCCGCCGGACCGGGGGTCAACCCCCTCGGCGACGAGGCGCTCGCGCTGTTGCCGGACTGGGCGGCCGACGGCCCCTGCGTGGGCGTCGGCCGGACCCCGGACTGACCTCAGGGGTACGTGTACCTGCAGGACACCGAGGTTTCCGCGGGGTTGCGGCCGGAGTCTGACGTGGCGACGCAGCCTGGTGCGGGGCCAGGGCCTGGTGCCAGGGCATGGCCGAAGCCTAGATACTGAGCTGTGCGGGCCGCTCGCGGGAAAATGTAAGGATTCGGCGCACCTGGATCCACGAGGCGTAGTCCCGGCGGGTGAGCCTCACCAGCTATCCCATCGACCAGACCGGAAGGCGAGTGTCCACGTGCGAGTTGCGGCCATCGACTGCGGGACGAACTCCATCCGGTTGCTGATCGCGGATGTCGACGCCGGGTCGGCCGAATCCGGCTCCGGGCGGCTCGTCGACGTCGAACGCCGGCTGGAGATCGTCCGGCTGGGCCAGGGTGTCGACCGGACCGGGCGCTTCGCGGCGGAGGCATTGGCGCGCACGTTCGACGCCTGCCGGCGCTACGCCACGCTCATCGACTCCTCGGGCGCCGAACAGGTCCGGTTCGTCGCCACCTCGGCCACCCGGGACGCCGCGAACCGGGAGGAGTTCATGACGGGTGTGCGGGACCTGCTCGGCGTCGAACCCGAGGTCATCTCGGGCGAGGAGGAAGCGCGGCTGTCCTTCGCCGGTGCTACGAGGGAGCTCGCCGGCCGGGGATTCCCCACACCACACCTCGTGGTCGACATCGGCGGAGGCTCGACCGAGTTCGTTCTCGGCGGTACTGGTGACCTGCCGACCGTGGCCGGACCGCAGGCCGCCATCTCGGTCGATCTGGGATGCGTACGCCTGACCGAGCGGTGCCTTCCGAGCGACCCACCGGCGGACGCGGAGATCGCGGCAGCGCGCGCGGAGGTCGACCGGCAGCTCGACAAGGCGGGGTTGACAGTGCCGTTCGAGGAGGCCCGCACGCTGGTCGGCCTCGCCGGCACGGTGACCACGGTCGCCGCGATGGCCCTCGATCTGTCGTCGTACGATCCTGACCGCCTCCACCACGCGCGGATCCCGGCGACGGCCGTGCACGCGGCGTGCGCGCGGCTGCTCGCCATGGACCACGATGAGCGGCGGCGCCTGCCGTACATGCATCCCGGCCGGGTGGACGTGATCGGCGGTGGCTCGCTGATCCTCGACGGCATCGCCGCCCGGGTCGCGCCCTTCCTCGACCACGCCGAGGTCGTCGTCAGCGAACACGACATCCTGGACGGCATCGCGTGGTCCTGCGTCGAGGCCCCGAGGAGTTGATCCCGTGCGCGTTCTGATCTCGGTGGACATGGAGGGCATCGCCGGTGTGGTCGACGGGACGGACGTGCGGCCGGGGGAGCGGGAGTACGAACGCAACCGGCACCTCATGACGGCGGAGGCCAACGCGGCGATCCGTGGGGTTCTGTCCCATGCCCCAGAGGCGGAGATTCTTGTCAGCGACGCGCACGCGCAGTTTCGCAACCTGCTGCCCGAAGTTCTCGACCGGCGCGCCCGGTTGCTGCGCGGCAAGCCGAAGCCCGGCGGCATGATGGCGGGAATCGAGTCCGGTGTCGACGTGTGCCTGTTCGTGGGTTACCACGGCCGGGCGGGCACGCCGGTGTCGGTGCTCGCCCACACGGTGAGCAGCGCGGTGATCGCCGAGGTCCGCGTCGACGGTGCGACCCTCGGCGAGATCGGCCTGAACGCCTCCCTCGCGGCCCACCATGACGCTGTTCCCGTGCTCGTGACCGGCGACGACACGGTGGCCGCTGAGGCGGCGGCGGTGGTCCCCGGCATCCACACGGTCGAGGTCAAGCGCGCGCTCGGCGCACACGCGGCAGACTCCCTGCATCCGGAGGAGGCGTGCGTGCGCATCGAAGCGGCGGTTCCAGGCGCGATCGAAGCCCGGGAGTCGGTGACGCCGCCGCGTTTCGACCGTGCTGTGTCGCTCGAGGTCGATGTCCTCACGCCGGCGATGGCGGACCTCGCGTTGCTGGTGCCCGGCATGGAACGCACGACCGGGACGACCTTGCGCTACGGTGCGCCGGACTTTCCCACGGCGCACCGGCTGGTCTCGCTGATCGCCGTCCTGGGGCGTGCCGCATGACCGGTCGGTACGCCGTGAGGGGACGTACGGCGTGACGGAGGAGCGGCCGCATCCGGTGACTGAGGCGGCCTACGCCAGTCCGGTGCCGCCGGGAACCGGCTGGCCGGACGATCCGGCCGCATCGGACACGCCGGTCGCGCAGCGTGCCGCCGACGTGGTGCGCCTTGCGCGGTCGGCCACCGACCTGCACGAACTCACCGCCCGGCAGTCGGTGTGCCGCGCGTGCCCGCGACTCGTCGCGTGGCGCGAGCAGGTGGCGCGCGAGCGCCGCCGGGCCTACGCGGACGAGCCGTACTGGGGCCGTCCCGTGCCCGGCTGGGGCGATGACGCGCCGCGGATTCTCATCGTCGGTCTCGCGCCGGCGGCGCACGGCGGCAACCGGACCGGGCGGATCTTCACCGGCGACCGTTCGGGGGACTGGCTCTTCGCGTCGCTGCACCGGGTAGGCCTGGCGGCGTCGCCGACGAGCACGTCGGCCGGCGACGATCAGCGGCTGCTCGGCGTCCGCGTCGTCGCGGCGGTTCGGTGCGCGCCGCCTGCCAACAAGCCCTTGCCGGTCGAGCGGGACGCCTGCTTTCCCTGGCTGGCCCGAGAGGTGGAGTTGGGCGCGCCGACGGTCAGTGCCGTGGTGGCGTTGGGGTCCTACGCCTGGGACTCCGCGCTACGGGCGCACGCGGCCGTGGGATACGTCGTACCGAGACCGAAGCCGAAGTTCGGCCACGGCGCCGAGGTCGAGCTGCCGCGGGGTGCCGAGGGGGAGCGGTTGCGCGAGGCCGGGACGGTTCTCCTGATCGGCTCCTACCATCCGAGCCAGCAGAACACCTTCACCGGCAAACTCACCGAGACGATGCTCGATGGCGTTTTCACGCGTGCCAAGACGTACGCCGGGTTGTAAGGGCGGGAAGGGCGTACCACTTGGATACAGGGCAACGCGATGATGTGCGCGGAAGAAGGCGATGGGGTGCATACAGGGAGGTAGGCGGCATGGTGACGTTCGACGATGTGGCGAGCTTGGTCGCGGAGTTGCCCGAGACGGCGGAATATGAACGTCACGGCAACCGAACCTGGTCGGTCGGCGGCAAGGCGTTCGCGTGGGAGCGGCCGTTCAGCAAGGCGGACCTGAAGCGGTTCGGTGACGCGGAGCCGCCCGACGGTCCCATTCTCGCTGTTCGGGTCGAGGATCTCAGCGAGAAGGAAGCGGTGCTCGCCGCGCAGACCGACGCGTTCTTCACGATCCCCCATTTCGACGGGTACTCCGCGGTTCTGGTCCAGTTGTCCAAGGTGTCGGAGGCGGCCCTGCGGAACGCCCTGCTCGATGGCTGGTTGGTCTTCGCGCCGCCGGAGCTGGCAGCCACTCAGGTGCCACCGGAGACTGGTTGATCCGTGCGCGGTCGATCGACCAGACTTCGGGGATGATCGGACGATGGCACGGCCTGGTGATCGACTGTCCGGATCCTGACCAGCTCGCGACGTTCTATGCCGAACTACTCGGGATGATCCGCGTACAGGACGAAGGAGACTGGGTGGTCATTGGTGACGCGGCGGACCGGCCCGGACTGGCTTTCCAGGGCACCGACGACTATCGACCTCCGCGCTGGCCAGATCCCTTGTATCCGAAGCACATGCACCTCGATGTGCGGGTGGACGATCTCGACGAAGGCGAGCGGAAGGTGCTTGCCTTGGGTGCGGTCTGCCAGTACCGACACGAGACGTGCAGGGTCTACCTGGACCCGGCCGGCCACCCGTTCTGTCTCATCACTCAGTAGCCGTGCGCACCGCTCTGCTGAGGGCTCGGGCCATACGCAGAGAATCCTTCATGAACACGGGTCAGTGGCCGAGAAGGCCGGCGATACGAAGGACGGCGTCGAGGGCAGGGAG
This sequence comes from Actinopolymorpha sp. B17G11, assembly GCF_040196095.1. Taxonomy (NCBI): domain Bacteria; kingdom Bacillati; phylum Actinomycetota; class Actinomycetes; order Propionibacteriales; family Actinopolymorphaceae; genus Actinopolymorpha; species Actinopolymorpha sp. B17G11. The sequence continues at coordinate 146,254 of NZ_JBEFTW010000007.1, read as the reverse complement.
GACCCGGGCGGGTTCCATCCGGCCCTGCCAGTAGACCAGCAGGTCGGTGCCGTGCAGGCTCCAGTTCGGCGCCATGCCAGCCAGATGTGCCCGGACCATCGCGGGGCCGATGATCTTGCGGACAGCCTCGGGATGCGTACTCCTGACCCGGTAGTCACTGTCGAACTCGGCGATGCCGACCTCGGTGTCGTCCGGTCCGGTGAGCCAGCGCCACATCCGCGAGCCTGAGCCGCGTGCGGCGACCTCGATGCCGGGATAGGTGTACGGCAGATGGATGACACACGCGACGAAGTCGTGGCTGTCCGTCGTGACCTGGGTCTGGCCGTTGACGTAGCTGGTGTTGCTGGTCTGGTACGTGTACTCCGCCACGCTCACCGGCCGGTCGCGGTAGACGCCGGTGAAGAGGCAGCGGATGCCGCGGGGGTTCGCCCCGGGAAGCCGGACCGTCCAGGGGACTTCGACGCTTCCGGCGTACGTCGTCCAGCCGATCGAGGTGGCCCACTGCGCGAGGGACTCGAGGCGGCGCTGTTCGCGACGCTGCGCGAGCATGACGAGGGGCACCGTCAGCGTGATCAGGACGGCGATGAGGGCGATGATGATGACGGCGATGATCGCGCCCACGAGACAACCCTCCCCCCTCGCTCCTTCGAGCTTAGATCCTCGTGCGGGGGATCGTCGGGGATCGAAAGGCCCGACCCAAATGACGCTTGTGAAAACTTTCACGAAGGGCTAACGTGGGTGACATCGAAGAGCTAAGCCCAGGAGGTGAATGGGACGTGCACACCAAAGCCGTCCTCATCGCCGGCGGCGGCTATGTCGGAATGTATGCCGCACTTCGGCTCCAGAAGGCCCTGCGCCGCGACCTCGCGAAAGGCACCGTCTCGATCACGGTCGTCGATCCCCGGTCGTACATGACCTACCAGCCATTCCTCCCCGAAGCCGCGGCCGGAAACCTCGAACCACGCCACGTGGTCGTCGCCCTCCGGCGTCTGCTGCCGCGGGTCAAGGTGATCACCGGCCGGATCGCAGCGATCGACCACGCCAGCCACACGGCTCGGATCGAACCCTGCGCCGGCACGCCCTACGACGTGCACTACGACGAGCTCGTGGTCGCCCTCGGGTCGGTCGCCAGGACACTGCCCATCCCGGGTCTCGCGGAGCACGCCATCGGCTTCAAACAGGTAGAGGAGGCGATCCAACTCCGCAACCACGTGCTCGACCGGCTCGACATCGCCGAGTCGACCACCGACGAACGGATCCGCCGGCGGGCACTCACCTTCGTCTTCGTCGGCGGAGGGTACGCAGGAGTCGAGGCGATGGCCGAGCTCGAGGACATGGCCCGCTACGCGACCCGCTACTACGAGCGCGTCAAGTCGAGCGACATGCGCTGGGTCCTCGTCGAGGCCGCCGACCGGATTCTCCCCGAGGTCGGCGCGGATCTCGGCCGCTACACCGTCGATCGACTTCGCGAACGCGCGATCGACGTCAAGCTGAACACCCTGCTCGAGTCGTGCGCCGACGGGCACGTCGTGCTCTCCGACGGCAGCCGGTTCGAGTCCGACACCCTCGTCTGGACGGCAGGTGTCAAGGCCAACCCGGTCCTCGCCGCGTCCGATCTCCCGCTCGACGACAAGGGTCGGATCAGGGCGGCGGCCAACCTGCGGGTGGTGGGCCTGCCCGATGTCTGGGCGGCCGGCGACGCGGCGGCCGTGCCCGACCTCTCCGGTCCCGAGGGTGCGCTCTGCAGTCCGTCCGCCCAACACGCGGTGCGGCAGGCGAAGGTCCTGGGTGACAACCTCGTCCGGGCACTCCGCGGCAAGCCCCTTCGCGACTACCGGCACAGCCACGCCGGTTCGGTCGCGAGCCTCGGCCTGCACAAGGGCGTCGCCCAGGTCTATGGCGTGAAGCTCAAGGGCTGGCCGGCATGGTTCATGCACCGCACCTACCACGTGAGCCGGATGCCCACGCTCAACCGCAAGATCCGGATCATCTCCGACTGGACGCTCGCGCTGTTCTTCCGCCGCGAGATCGTGTCGCTCGGAAACCTGCAGCGGCCGCGGGAGGAGTTCGTCCGCAGCGCCCTGCCCCGCCAGGTGTCGCACACCGATGTGGTGGAACAGGACGCCGGTGAGCTGGAGGCGGTGGAGCGGCAGGCGGCGAAGCGTTGAGGCGGCCGGACGCGGGCCACACACCGGGGATAACCTCGGACTGCACGGCGCCTCCGCCAACCACGCGGGTGTCGTACAGATAGTGGGGGGAAGTCGTGGTCGGTCCTGTCGTCGCCGAGCGTCTGCATGACGTCCTGCAACGGTTGTTCGGTCGGGAGGCGCCGGTCCGGATCCACGCATGGGACGGCTCGATCGCCGGCCCACTCGACGCGCCGGTCGTCCGGGTCCACAGCCGCCGTGCGCTGCGTCGACTGTTGTGGCGCCCGGACGAGCTCGGCCTCGTCCGGGCCTACGTCGCCGGTGAGGTGGACATCGACGGCGGTCTCCTCGACGCCCTGGAGCGGCTGGCTCCGTTCGGTCGTTCGATCGGCCGGCGACCGGATCTCACGCCGGCCGACCGCAGCGAGCTGCTACGCACCGCGGTGCTTCTCGGCGCGGTGGGCCCGCATCCGAAGCCGCCGCCGGAAGAGATCACCGGTGCCGAACGCCGGCACTCGATCGTCCGGGACAAGACGCTGAGTGGCGCGCACGACGGGCCGCTCGGCGCCACCCTGCGGGCGCAGGTGTTCGGTTCCACGCTCGTCCATTCCAGTGCCTACTGGACCGATCCGGCGGGCAGTCTCGACGATGCGCAGCGCGCGGGCCTCGACCTGGCGTGCCGCAAGCTCGGCTTGACAGAGCCGGGTCCGGCCGGCGCTGACGGAGCGCGGGTGCTCGACGTGGGCTGTGGCTGGGGTTCGTTCCTGCTGTACGCCGCCGAGCACTACGGCGTCACCGGCGTCGGTATCACACTCGCGGCCGACCAGGTGGAGCTCGCCACCAAGCGGGCAGTGGATGCGGGGCTCGCCGACCGGGTGGAGTTCCGACTCGCCGACTGGCACGAACTCGACGACGGGCCCTATGACGCGATCATCGCAAGCGGCCTCGCGGAGTACGTCGGGTCGGCGCGGCTCGCGGAGTACGCCCGGACCCTCCGTGGACTTCTGCGCCCGGGCGGCCGGGCGCTGCTGCACCAGGTCAGCCAGCGCGGCGGCGACGAGGTGGTGCCGGAGCGGTCGTTCATCGATGCGTACGTGTTCCCCGGCGCGGAGATCCTGACGCTCGGCACGATTGTCGACACCTTCGAACGCGCTGGCCTGGAGATCAGGGACCTGGAGTCGTTCCGGGAGCACTACGCCCGGACGTTGCGGTCCTGGGTAGCCAACCTCGAAGCCGGATGGGACTCCTGCACGTGGCAGCTGTCACCGGGGCGGGCCCGGGTCTGGCACCTCTACCTCGCGGTGTCGGCGCTCGCCTTCGAGCTGGCCCGGATCAGCGTGCACCAGCTGGTTGCCGTTCGTACGCACGGAGACGGCCGCTCGGACTTCCCGCCCACCCGCACGAGCTGGACCCTCCCCGTCTCGCCGGAATGACCGCACAGTCGGCCGATCAGTTCAGGGCACCGAGAACGAGGCCCCGGCGGATCGAACGCTGCGCGATGATGTAGGTGAGGACCGGCGGAATCGCGGCCATCAACAGGCCGGTCACCAGCAGAGGCGTATCGCCCCCGAAGCGCTGCACCGTCGTCGCCACCCCGAGCGTCACCGTCGCCTTCTCCTCCGACTGCAGGAACACCAGGGGAGTGAGCAGGTCGTTCCACCACGCGGTGACGGCGAAGATGGTGATCGTGACGATGCCGGGGACGCTCATCGGGATCACGATCCTGCGCATGATCTGGAAGTAGCCCGCGCCGTCGACCCTCGCCGCCTCGAGGAGTTCGCGGGGGAGGCTCCGCATGAACGCCGACAGCAGGAACAGCGAACCAGGCAAGGCGGTCGTGGCCCACAACAGGATCACCGACGCCGGATGGTCGATCAGGCCCAGCCGGGCGAAGAGGACGTAGTCGGGGATGATGAACGTCACCCCAGGGATGGCCAGGCTGGAGATGAACGCCATGAAGAGCAGCCGCCGCCCGGGGAACTCCAGCTTGGCGAAGGCGAAGGCCGCCGGCACCGCCGCGACGACGCAGATCACCCACGCGAGGGCGATGTAGCTCACCGAGTTGGCGTACAACCGGACGATGTCGAACCTCGCGAACATCGCGGCGAAGTTCTCGACGTAGGTCACCGTCGCCGGCAACGACAGCGGGTCGCGGATGTAGTCCGCCTGGCTCTTCAGGCTGGTGGCGAGCATGAAGAACAACGGGTAGATCGCGAAGACCGCGACGATGGTGAGCAGTCCGGTGATCGTGCTTCGTCCAACCAGCCGCGTGGTCCTGCCGACCGACCCGCCGCCGACCGGTGTCGCGCTGCGACCGCTCACCTCACCCGCCCTACCTCTCCACCGAGTAGCGCTCGAAGTTGCGGATCTGCAACCACGCGATCGACACGACCAGCACGAGCAGGACGACCGAGAGCGCCGAGGCGTAGCCGAGTTCGCCGTTCTCGAAGGCGCTGAGGTAGATCTGGTAGTCCAGCGGCGTCGTCGAGCGCCCCGGCCCTCCGCCGGTGATCGTGTAGACGAACGAGAACAGCCCGATGAAGACATAGACCGTATTGGTGACGAGGAAGTACGTGATGGCGGGCGCCTGCATCGGCAGCACGATCCGGAAGAGCCGGCGCCACCAGCCCGCGCCGTCGATCTGGGCGGCCTCGATGACCTCCCCCGGCATCGCCGACAGTCCGGCGAGGAAGATCAGGATGCCCTGGCCGAGCGTCTGCCAGTAGAACGCGGCGATGAGCACGAGGAACGCGGTCACGGTCGACGCGAGCCAGTCGACGGCCAGGGCGTCGAGCCCCACCCGTGTCAAGGCGGTGTTGACGACGCCTTCCGGGGCGAAGAGGCTGCGCATCAACAAGCCGACGATCACCGCGGACAGGATCGTCGGCAGATAGAAGACCGAACGGAAGAACTGGGCTCCGGGCGTTCCCTCGTGCAACAACACCGACACCGACAACGTGATGACGAGAATGAACGGGATGGAAAGAAAGAAGACGAGGTTCGTACGCAGGTACTCCCAGATGTCACCGGACCCGAACAGCTGCTGGTAGTTCTGCGTACCCACCCAGGTGGTGACGATCCCGTTCCACTCGGTGAAGCTGTGGTAGATCGCGGTCGCGAGTGGATACCACATGAGCAAGGCGACGAGGACGACTGCCGGGATGACCGACACGATCCCGATCACGGCCTCGCGTCTCTTGAGCCCGTGGCGTGGTCGCTGGCGCACCGGTGCCATGGTGCGTTCCCTGCTTCGCAGATCGACGTCGGCGGGCATGCGCAAAGGTCGTGTCTAGTTCTTCGCGGCGATCTCGTCGCGCTTCGCGTCGGTACGGGTGAGGAACTCGGCCGCGGAGATCTTGCCACCCCACGCGAGTTGTGCCTGCGCGAGGATCTCGTCGACGAGTTCGGTCGGCCAGATGTTGTCGGCGTAGAAGACGAACTTCTCGTTCACCCAGCGATACTGCTGCTGGTACAGCGGATCGGAGTAGATCTCGGTCGGGTCGAGTCCCACCGCGTTCGGGATAGGCGTGGTTTCCCCGCCGGCGATGCGCTGCTGCTGTTCCTCGGCGCTGACCAGGTGCTTGATCAGGCGTACGGCCTCGTCCTTGTTCTTCGAGTAGTTCGTCACCACGAGGGCCCCGCCCGGTCCGCCGATGCCGGTGCCGGTCACCGAGACCGACGAGCTGACATCGGGCAGCGTGGTCATCACGATGTTGTCGCCGAGTGTCGAACGCAGGTCGGGAATCGCCCACGCTCCCTCGACGACAGCGGCCGCCTTGCCCGCCGCCAGCCGGCTCTGCGCCTGACCGCCGTCCATGGTCGGCGCGCCCGGAACGGTGTAGTCGAGGAGTTGCAGCCACTTCGTCACGACGTCCTCGATGGCGGGGTCGGCGAAGTCACGGTCACCGGCTCCGAGTTCGTGCAGCCCCGCCTCGCCGCCGACGACCTGCGCGATCCAGTAGAAGAGCGTGAACGCCGTCGAGTTGTACTTTCCGAGGGCCAGGGGGGTGACGCCGGTGCGCTTGATCCGGTCGAGCAGGTCGATCCAGGCGTCCCAGCTCATGGGGGTGTCGCCAATCTCCGTGCCCACCTTGGCGAGCACCCGGCGGTCGAAGTAGAGCGCGCAGATGCCGTCGTTGCCGGAGGGTACGCCGTAGATCGTGCCCTTGCCCGGCTCGAATCCTTCGGTGACGGCGGCCCAGCCGGTCAACTGGTCGCGTTCGGCGGCGCTGAAGTACTCGTCGAGCGGTTCGAGGTAGTCCTTGACGCCGAACGTGTAGGCGCCTGACCACAGCGACGCGACGTCCGGTCCGTTGCGGGCCACCCCGGCGGCCCGGAACTTCGTGAACATCGGGAGGTCGCCGGGCAGGTCGCTCACCTTCGCGGCCAGCTTGGTGTCCTTGCTGAACCGCTCGGTCGAACGGACGACCCAGAACTCCCCGCGCTTCTTCGTCTTCTCGGTGTCGGAGGAGGTGGCGTAGACGGCGTTCCAGAACGCCAAGCCCTCCTCGCCGCCGCCGCTCGCGCCCCCGCCACAGCCCGCCGCGCCGACGCCGAGACTCGCGAGGCCGGCGGCGCCGAGCCCGAGTCCGCCCAGCCTGAGGGCGTGGCGGCGCGAGTACACCGGCGGAGAGGTTCTGGTCGGGCGGGCCATCCCCGGGGGACGCGTGGTCAGGAGCGGAGTGTCCGAGGACGAGTGGGGCGCGCGGGTCATGAGGTCGCCGACTTTCACTCAGTGAAGGAGACTGTTACTGTGTAGCAGGGGACCATTAACCACCCGAGCGCTTCGTTCCGTCAAGAGTCCGGCGTACGCCCTGTGTGGGTGGTCGCGAGACCACCGTGGGAGCTCGCTCCAGTCACTGGGTAACGTGCGGACTCGCGAACGAAGCCGACCTTCGCGAAGCGAAGCGAGCAGGACCTGGAGGAGCCGGTGGCCGAGAGCCTCCAGGGCATCGACCGGCTGGTCCGGATCTTCGAGGCGGTAGCTGCCGGACCGGCACCGCTGTCCAGGATCGCTGCCGAATCCGGGTTGAGCGACGCCACGGCGTTGCGCTACCTCGCGAGCCTCGTGTCCCACGGCTTCCTCGAGCGCGACCCGGTGAGCCGGCACTACCGCATCGGTATGCGGATGTTCCTGCTCGGGCGCAGCGCCATCGGCGGCCGCGACTTCATGGCCGTCGCCACGTCGGTGATGGCTCGGCTGGTCCAGGAGGTCGACGAGACCGTCAACCTCGGCGCCCGCGCCGGCGAGGACCTGGTGATCGTCCATGCGCTCGAGAGCTCGCAGCCGATCCGCAAGGGCGCCGCCGTGGGGGAGAAGGACGACTGGCACGCGTCGGGGCTCGGCAAGGCCATCCTCGCGACGTTGCCGCAGGTCGAGATCGAGAAGCTCCTCGACCACCACGGCATGCCCGAGCTGACCCCGCGGACCCTCACCTCGGCCGGCGACCTGCTGCGCGACCTCGCCCGGGCCCGCGCGCGGGGGTTCGGCGTGGACGACGAGGAGTCCGTCGAGGGCCTGCGCTGCGTCGCCGTCCCGATCCGCGACGCGAGTGGTTCCGCGCGCTATGCGATGAGTGTCAGCGCGCCGAGCTACCGCCTTCCGCACGCCCGCCTGAACGACGTGGGTGGTGCGCTGCGCGCACATGTGCAGGTGCTCGAGGCCATGCTCGACTACCACCCCGACCATGACCGAACGAAGTGAGGTCATGCATCAGCACGGACCGAACGAAGTGAGGTCATGCATCAGCACGGACCGAACGAAGTGAGGTCATGCATCAGCACGGACCGAACGAAGTGAGGTCATGAACCAGGACAGGACCAGTCGCCGAGGTGACCGATGAGCCGCACCAAGACCCAGCCCCTGCGAGTCGGTATCGCCGGCGCCGCGCGTGGCGCCGGATTCGTCGCCGGCCTCCGGTCGGTGGCCGACGAGGCGTTGCTCCACGCGGTCTACGATCCCGATCGCGACGCCCGCAAGCGGTTCGCGGCCGAGCACGGGGTCGAGGTGGAGTGCGAGAGCTATGCCCACCTGCTCGACCACGCCGACCTCGTGGTTGTCTCATCGCCGCAGCACCACCACGTGCCGCAGGCCGTCGCCGCCCTCGACGCCGGCATCCACGTGCTGTCGGAGGTCCCGGCCGCGGTGTCGCTGGAGCAGGCGTACGACCTGCTGGCCGCCTGCCGCCGCAGCTCCGCCCGCTACATGCTTGCCGAGAACTACTGCTACATCCGTTCCAACCTGGTCGTCCGCGAGATGGCGCGACGGGGCGTGTTCGGTGAGCTGTACTACGGCGAGGGCGAGTACCTCCACGAGCTGAAGGGACTCTCCCGCCACGCCGACGGCCGGCCGACCTGGCGCTACTACTGGCAGCACGGCCGCGCCGGCCATCCGTACCCGACCCACAGTCTCGGCCCGTTGTTGCAGTGGTTCGGCGATCGGGTCACCGCGGTGAGCTGCGTCGGCACGGGTCGGCACACCGCGCCCGAGTTCGAGCTCGACGACACCGTGCTCCTGTTGTGCCGCACGTCGCGCGGTGCGCTGTTGCGGATCCGGTACGACACACTGTCGAACCGTCCGCACCTCATGGACTACTACTCCGTCCAGGGCACCGAGGGCGGGTACGAAGCGGCCCGGGCGGCGGGTGAGCAACCGCGCGTCCACGTCCAGGGGCGGAGCCCGGCCGGGAGCTGGGAGCCGCTGGACACCTATGCCGAGGAGTTCCTCCCCGACCGCTATCGGCAGCCGCCACCGGGTGCGGTCGGGCACTGGGGCGCCGACGCGTGGCCGATCGTGGAGTTCGTCAAGGCGGTACAGGGTGGGACCGACGTACCTGTCGACATCTACGCTGCCCTCGAGATGTCGCTGCCGGGTGTCGTCTCCGAGCGCTCGTATGCGGAGAACGGCGCCTGGCTCCATGTTCCGGACCCGCGCATGATGACAGCGGGGATCGGCACCGAGCCCGGTCGGGAGGCCCCCCTTGCCTGAGACGCAGTTGCACATGGTGTGGCCCGCCGGTCGCGTTCTCGCGGAGGACGCGCTGGGACTACCCGAGGGGTACGCCCTCGAGCCGGCCGGATCCGACCACCTGCCCGCGTTCCGCGAACTGATGGCCAAGGTCGCCCTCGGGCAGTGGAACGACGAGAACCTCGCGCGGGTCCGCGCCACCGTCGTACCGTCGGGGTGGCAGGTCGTCCGCCACCAGGCGACCGGTGCGCTGGTCGCGACCGGCATGGCGCAACTGAACCCGATCGCCGACCTCTACCCCGAGGGCCACGAGGTCGGCTGGATCGCCGCGCACCCGGACCACGGCGGTCGGGGACTGGGCCGCGTGATCACGGCCGCCGCGGTCGCCCGACTGCTCGACGTCGGCGCCACTGAGATCTATCTGCGCACCGACGACTACCGGTTACCCGCGATCAAGGCCTACCTGCGGCTCGGATTCGTACCCCATCTGTGGGCGGACGGAATGGTCGAACGCTGGCGCACGGTGTGCGACCGGCTGGACTGGCCCTTCGAGCCGCCCACCTGGCCCGGCGGGGATCAGCGACACTAGTCTCAGCTCGCAAGCGGCCCGGCCCCCGTAGCCCAACTGGTCGAGGCGGCCCACTTAAAATGGGTGTCAGTTCTGTGGGTTCGAATCCCACCGGGGGCACGCATTCTTCGTCGAGGCGAACCGCGGTGTCGTGGGTTGTCCCGCGTGGCGTCTCACAGTCGCCGCCCCAGATGTGCGGGCACATGAGACGAGTCCCGGTCCAGGGACTGAGCGCATCCGAATCGCCTGGTTTGGTACGAGCTAGAGTTTTTGTGCAGTCGCGGCAGCTCACAGCTTCGCTGTTTTCCGGCTCGGCAGGCTCGCCTGTCTCGTCAGTGTCGCCCGGGGGAGGAGGACGGTGCAGCCGCTAGAGCGCGGTGATCCGGACCGGATCGGCGACTACCAGCTTCTGGCCCGGTTGGGTGAAGGCGGGATGGGCGTCGTCTACCTCGCACAGACGCTCGGCGGCCGCAAGGTCGCGGTCAAGGTCATCCGGCGACGGTTCGCCGACGACGCGGAGTACCGCGCACGGTTCCGCCGCGAGGTGCTGGCCGCCGGCGCGGTGAGCGGTCTGTTCACCGCTCCTGTGCTCGATGCCGGACCAGACGACCGGCCGCCGTGGCTGGTGACCTTGTACCTCCCCGGGATGTCGTTGTGGGACGCGGTCGTACGGTTCGGTTCGGTACCTCCGGATCCCGTACGCCTGCTGGCGATCGGTCTGACCGAGGCCCTCGTGGGGATCCATGCGGCCGGCGTGGTCCACCGCGACCTGAAACCGGGCAACGTGATCCTGACCGCCGGTGGGCCCAGGGTGATCGACTTCGGGATCGCCCGGCCGACGGATGCCACCGCCATCACGCAGGCCGGCATGGTGGTCGGCTCGATCGGCTTCATGTCGCCCGAGCAGGCTTCTGCCGGTGCGATCGGCCCGGCCAGCGACGTCTTCGCCCTCGGTTCGGTCCTGGTGTACGCCGCGACCGGGAGGGAGCCGTTCGGGACCGGGTCCCCGGCGGCCATGTGGGGCCGGGTCGCTCGTGCGGAGGCCGATCTCCGCGGCCTCGAGCACCATCCTCTGTTCGAAGGGATCGCTGCCTGCCTGCGGCTTCGGCCGGAGGAACGACCGTCTGCCGCCGACCTGCTGGCCCGGTGGGTACGCCTGGGCCACGGCACGGAGTCGTTGCAGGGAACGGGTTGGCTGCCACCGGCCCTGGCGCAGGAGGTCGACCGGCGGGCCGGTGAAGCTCTCGACCTTCCCTCGCTGCTCCGCCCGGTTGGACACGGCGACGTGCTCGGACACGGCGACGGGCCCGGACACGGCGACGGGCCCGGACACGGCGACGGGCCCGGACACGGCGACGGGCCCGGACACGGCGAGGTGCTCGGACACGGCGATGTGCGCGCGCCTGGTCGGGACGCGGCCGCCGCGGCTGCCGCGGCCATGGGTGCGGCAACCGCCGAGCCGGTGGGACCGAACGTCGCCGATCTGGATTCGGGTGCCGGTCCGGATGCCCCTGACGCGCGCGCACCCAGGTCGGCACGCCCGAGGCGGCGGGTGCTGGTCAGCGCGGGTGCCGGTGTCGGTGTCGCCGGCCTGCTCGCCACTCCCGCGCTCGTCGCGCTGTGGCGGAACCGGGACCCCAACGGCTGGGGCGGCTTGGGATCGCCGTCGCGGACCGGTTCGCCCTCGGGGTCGGCATCAATTCCGCCGTCCGGCGAGTCGTCCGGCGCGAGGTCCCGAACGCCATCAAGCCGGCCGTCGACGGAGCAACCTCCGACGCCGACCGGCCCACCGCCCAAGGCTGACCTGCGGTGGAGGATCCCGGTGGCCGGCCCGGACTCGGACTCGTACCCGAACCTCGGCGTCGCGCGCGGGATGGTGCTGGTGTGGAACGACTCGCACGTACGCGGGATCGATCCGCACACGGGCGGGGTCCGGTGGAGGCGCGTCGCGAACGAGACGCTCGGCGGGATCGCCGGTGGTGTGGCGTACGTGATCGGTTCAGAGAGTTCATCGGCGTGGCAGGTCTCCGCGATCAACGCCACCTCCAACGCGACGCGGTGGGTGTACAAACCGTCGACGGGTGAGTACCTGTGGCACGGCCCGGCGGTGACCGGATCGGTGGTCTGCTTCGGCGGCGACCGGATCCGCGCTCTCGGCGTTCGTGACGGGTGGCAGCGCTGGACGGTCGACGTGCCTGCGGACAACGGGCTTGCCGCCGGTAACGGACTGGTGGCGGCCGTGGGCAGCCGGTTGGTCGCGCTGGACGCCCGCACTGGCCGGACCAGGTGGACCTACCCGGTCGACCAAGGGCTCTATCCGCACGTCGCGTACGGCCACGTCTTCCTCTGCGACGGGTCGGGCACGTTGCATGCGGTCCGCGCGGACAACGGGCAGGCTGCCTGGCAGCGGCCGAACTCCCACAGCAGTCTCGGGCTCCAGTTCGGGGCCGGGATGCTGTATCTCGGCACCACCGACGGCAATGTCTTCGCTCTCGATGCCGCCACCGGATCGCAGGTCTGGTCGCGCCGACTGGGCAAGGGCGAGGGAGCCGCGTTCCGCCAGGCGAACGCGCTCCGTCTGTCGGGAGACAGGCTGTACGCCGCGTGCCCGAACCAGACGGTCTACGCGCTCGACGCGGCCAACGGCCTTGTGCTGTGGACGTACGCCATCGATCCGACGCTCAGCTCCGGTCCGGTGAGCACCGCCGGGCTGGTGTTCGTCGGCACGAGCGGACAGGTGCATGCTCTCGTTCCACCGACTGGAGGTGACAGTGGAGCCACTCGAGCCAGGTGATCCGCGTGCGATCGGACAGTGCCGGATCCAGGCCCGGATCGCCACCGGCGGCATGGCCAACGTCTACCTGGGCAGGTCGGCCGGCGGGCGCGCCGTGGCGGTCAAGGTGATGCACGACGACTTCGCCGGCCAGCAGGACTACACCGACCGGTTCCGGCGGGAGGTTGCTGCGCTGCGGGCGGTGGGTGGGGGACACAACCCGGCCGTGCTCGAGGCGGATCCCGATGCCGCGGAGCCGTGGCTCGCGACCGAGTTCGTACCGTCGGTGACGTTGCGGGATGCCGTACGCATGTGCGGCCCGCTGACCGCCCAGTCGGTCTGGCCGCTGGCCGCCGGTGTCGCCGAGGCGATGTCGGCGATCCACCGCGCCGGGTTCGTCCACCTGGATCTCACACCGGCCAACGTGATGCTCACCCGGGACGGGCCGCGGGTCATCGACTTCGGGATCGCCCGCGAGCTCGACCCGGACGGTTTCGCCGTCACCGGCACTCCGGCCGGTTCGCAGGGTTTCATGTCACCGGAGCAGTTGGCTGGCGGACAGGTCGGCCCGGCGAGCGACGTCTTCTCCTTCGCAGCGATGGTGACGTACGCCTGCACCGGCACCGCCCCCGGTGTCGGCGCCGGACCCGCGGGAGCCGACGGGATCAGCGACGACGCCTTGCGAAGCTTGGTCGCGGACTGCCTGCGCGACGATCCATCGACCCGCCCGACGGTGCCCGAGCTGATCGCTGCGCTGGGTTCGTTGACGCGGGACGGCCAGATCTCCGACCGGCTGTGGCTTCCGCCCGCGGTGACGGCCGGCATCGACAGGAGTGCCGACGAGGCTGTCAACCCGCCAGCTGCCGTACGACCCGGTGGCGTACGCCCAGTCGCCGTACCCCCGGGAGACGCGCGGCAGGACGACCTCCCGCCAGCAGCCCAGATGCCAACGCCCGACGGGGAGAGGCCCACAAGGCGCTGGATCGCCCGATCGCCGGTGCTGGTCGGCGTCGCGGCCGCCATCGCAGCGGCCGTCGTGACAGCCGCGGCGGTCGGCATCGGAACCTCGGTGTCGTCCGAACCGCGGGAACCGTCGGACTCCCTCGCGTCCACCTCAGAACCGGGCGCTCCGCGATCGACCACGAAGGCGTCGCCATCGACGCCGAGCCCCACGGGTTCACCGACCCCTACAGAGTCGCCGACGCCGAGTGCCTCCCGTACGCCGCGCATCCTGGAGTTCCGGTTCACCGGGGACGGCACGCTCACGAATCTGACCTACATCGTGAACGGCCGTTCCAAGACGGTGAAGGACGTCGAGCTTCCGTGGCGGGTTTCCATCGACCTGCCCCAGGCGCCGGAGCAGTTCGAGTGGCAGCTCGCGTACCAGGTGGCGGGGAACATGGAATATCGCGTCCTGCAGGACGGGGCGGACGCCGGGAGCGGGTGGAGCACCGGGGGCGAGGGAACGGCCGGCGGCACCCTCGTCTATCGCCCGACGGCACCGAAAGCGGGTGGCTAGTGACGGGCGGGTGACGGTGGACATTATCGGCACTTTGGTGGCTCAGTTCGTACGCCAGGAGAGTAGAGCAGGTCGAGGAGGAAAGCTGTGACGTCGGTATCCAGGCCAGGGGGCCCGGCAGCCACGCCATCGTCGAGGTCGAGCAAGGTCAACCTGCTGCCCAAGGATCTCGGCAGCCTCGCCCGCAGCCTCCCGCCGGCTGAGCCGGGCACGCTGTTCGTCCTCGGATCCAACGGTGGGATGAGTGTCGCGCCCGACGCCGGTTTCCCGGTGGTGTTCGGGCGTAACGAGCCGGACGTGCACGTCTGCGTCGGAGCGGACGATCCTCATGTGAGCCGGCGCCACGGTTACCTCACGTTCGAGGGTTCGCAGTGGGTGCTGACGAACGTCGGCAGGCTGCCCATCCGGTTCCCGGGGTCGCGGCTGGTGCTCGGCGGTGACCGGGCCGAGCTGCCGGTGGCCTACACGCCGCTGTTCATCGTCGCCCCGCAGCAGGAGCACCTGCTGGAGGTACGCATCGCCGCGAAGGTGCCGCCACCGAGCGCGGACGGTGGGTACGAAGCCGACACGCGCCGCCGCGACGTCTGGTCGCTGAGTCCGGTCGAACGCCTGGTGCTCGTGTGTCTCAGCCAGCGGTACCTTCGGGACGAACCCCAGCCGCAGCCGCTGACCTGGGCCCAGGTCGCCGACGAGCTGAGCGACCTGCGGCCTGCAGAGAAGTGGACCTGGCGTCGGGCCGCCCACATCGTCGTGAACGTACGCAAGAGGCTGAGCGGCCGAGTGCGCGGCCTGCTGGAGGAAGAGGTACCCCCGCCGGTGGGCAACACCCTCAACCACAACCTGATCATGGAGCTTCTGGTCACCACGACCATCGGCAAGGCGGATCTGCTCCTGCTCGACGAAGAGTCGGCAGAGTAGTCCCGGTGGGACGGTGGTCGGGATCCGCCCGCGGGAGTCGTGGGATTCGCCACCGCATCTCCGGTCGGCTGCGCTCCGCCGGACGACCTCTCGTCATCGTGTGCCTCGCCGTCGCGGCCACGCAGGCGGCGTGGGGCGTCGTCGTCCCCGTCCTGCCGTTGTACGCCGAGGAGTTCGGCGCGAACGCCACCCAACTCGGCTTGCTGATCGCCCTGTTCGGCGTGGGTCGGCTGGTCGTCAACATCCCGGCGGGGATCCTGTGCGAGCGCCTCGATCCGCGCCGCCTTCTGTTGTGGTCGGTGGTGGCGGTCGTCCTGCTCCAGGTCGCGACGGCGTTCGCCCCGACACTCGACGTCCTTCTCGGACTGCGGTTCGCGGCGGGTCTCGCGGGCGGGATGGCGATCACCTCCGGAATGACGCTCGTCGTCCATCTGACGAGGCTCGCCGACCGTGGGTCCGCGATGTCGCTGCTGCAGGGGTTCCAACTGATCGGCGGCGCGTTCGGACCCGCCCTCGGTGGGCTGGTGGCCACACTCTGGGGCTATCGCGCGCCGTTTCTCGCCTGCGGGGTGATGGCCGCGCTGGTGGTGACGTTCGGTTGGCGGACGCTGTTGCGGACCGCCTCGCCGGGACGCACACCGTCCGACCCGCCCGCGAGTGCCGACGCGGACCGCGCGGTGCGTCCGCAGGCCCGTTCGGCCGTACGACGGCTTCTCACCGATCGGAGCTACCTGGCGATCTGTGGTGTCGGTTTCTCGATCTTCCTCAACCGCTTCGCGGGAACGCAGTCCCTCGTTCCGATCATCGCCTACACCGTCGTCGGACTCAGTGTCGGGCAGTTCGGCGGGCTGCTGGGCATCGTGACCTTCGTCAACCTGATCATGGTGACGATCGCGGGCCGGCTGTCGGACCGGATCGGCCGGAAGCGGGTGATCGTTCCGGGGCTGGCGATGGTCGGTCTTGCCCTCCCGGCGTACGCGGTGACGTCGGATCCGCTGTGGTTCGCCTCCGTCGTCCTCGTCACCGGTGTCGCCCTCGGCTTCTCCGGCCCGACACCGGCCGCGTACATGGCGGATGTGGCGCCGGCCGACGGACGCGGACCCGCCGTCGGGATCTACCGCACCGCGGGCGACCTTGCCGCCGTCGTCGGGCCGATCGGCCTGGGGTGGATCGTCGACCACGTGGGATACCGGTCAGCGGTCCTGGTCCTCGCCACGGTGACTCTCCTGGCCGTCGGCGTGTTCGCCGGCATCGCCCGCGAGACGGTTTCCCGCCCACCGGTACGCTCCGGAGGCGAACCGCCCCCGGTGGGAACCCCGGGGATGGACGAATCGTCGTCAAGGTGACGACAGGGGCTTTGCCGATTCATTACCATGTCGCGCACACCACTGGATCCGCCCTGGGCGGAGGAGGACACCACCGATGCAGAGCAGGAACCCGGTCTTTTCGCGGCGCGATGCGTTCCGGTCGTCGGCCGGCTACGCCGCGGAAGCGTCGACCATGACCTCAGAACAACTCCAGGAGATGTACAACGCGCCCGCGCGGGAGGGCCTCGGCACCCGTCGCGACCGGATGACGATCGACGACGTCGTCGCCCGGACGGCGATGACGCTCGGCACGCTGATCATCGTGGCCGGAGCGACGTGGTACCTCGCCGAACCGCTACAGCCCGCGCACTTCGGTTGGCTGATCGGCGCCGCGCTCGTCGGGCTAGGGCTCGGGTTCGTCATCGGGCTCAAGCACATCACCAACCCCGCCGTGATCCTGTCGTACGCGGCGATCGAGGGTGTCTTCGTCGGCCTGGTCAGCAAGGTGCTGACGGCCTACGTCGGCGGTGACGCCGGGATCGTGGCGCAGGCCGTGCTCGGCACGCTCTGTGCGTCGGCCGGGATGCTGGCCGTCTACAAGTTCCGGATCATCCGGGTCACGCCGAAGTTCCAGCGCTTCGTCATCGCCGCGACGATGGGCTTCTTCCTCATCGTGATGGTCAACCTGCTGCTGGGGATGTTCGGCATCAACCTCGGAGTCAGCGGCTTCGGCGGCATCGGCCTGGTCTTCGCGATCATCGGCGTCGCGCTCGCCTGCTTCAACCTGCTGCTCGACTTCGACTACGTCGAGAAGGGCATCGCGCAGGGCGCGCCGAGCAAGGACGCCTGGTTCGCGGCGTTCGGGCTGACCGTCACGCTCGTGTGGCTCTACATCGAGATCCTGCGGATCCTCGCCATCCTGCGCGGCGGCGACTGACACCGCCGACGAGGACGACAACCGAGACGTCAGAGGGTCGCCGGCCACGCGGTCGGCGGCCCTCTGTCATGTGTGCATGACCGACGGCCGCGGTGGCGGTCGCCCTCGCCCAGGGCTTGCGCGAATGACCACGCTGAGCATGCCAGTGGACGTCCGACAGGCGTCGGCACGTGTCCCGGGTACCCACAGGCATGCTCAGCGTGGTCATTCGCATCCGGCACCCACGGTTTGTCACGGGGCGAATCGTGAGGAACGGCGGTGGTGTCGAGGGACTCAACCAGAGACGGACGGGCCCACTCGGTCGATCCGGATGCGGATCAGGCACCGCCCCTCCCGCCGCATCGCCGCGCGATAGTCGTCCCAGTCCGGGTGCTCACCAGCAACGGTGCGGTAGTAGTCGACGAGGTGGTCCATCGCCTCTGGCAGCGACACGATGTCGGCCGTGCCCTCGATCTGGATCCACGGCCCGAAGAATCCTTCGGTGAAGACGCACAACGCCGCGCGTGGATCGCGGCGCAGGTTGCGCACCTTGTACGCCGGCTCGCGGGTGCTCACCGTCGCATAGCCGTCGGCGTCGAGGCCGGCAAGGATCGGAGAGAGCTGCGGCATACCGTCAGCGCGGAACGTACTCAACACGCCGCGATGATGGTCACGCAGGAACGCCCGGGCCTCGTCGACGTTCATCTCGCGATCGGCTGTCGGTGAGGGGTCAGGCGAAGTTGCGCTGCGCGCGGCGAAGGTCGTGCTCGTGCACGATCGCCGTGGCGTGTCCGTGGGCGATGCCGTACTCGTTGCGGAGCCAACTGACCCGGTCTTCGAACCTCAGGAACGAAGGGCCACTTTCTAAGGCACTGATCCACTCGGGAAGTTCGCGCCCGGTTGCGCGTGGGAGCCGGGCGAGGAGGTTTTTATGGGTCTCTTCGGAGTGGTTCAGAGCCATGACGGCCTCCCGGGGGTTTCGGGTTCACAGTAGGTCCATGCCCACGAGACTGCCTGACGAACGCACGGGAAACAACCCCCTCCGCCCAACCCGGCGAATCGGGCGCTTGCGACACGCCGACATCCAGGCAGAAACCCTGCCGTTACGAGCCGGACGCCTCCACGACACGCGCGGGGAAGCCGCCGCGGGCGACGGGGCCCCAGCGTTCGATCTCGATCTCGATGAGGCACTTGCCCTGACGCTGCATGGCGGCGCGGTATTCGTCCCAGTCGGAATGCTCGCCGCTGATGCACCGGAAGTACTCCACCAGCGGCTCGATCGCCTCCGGCAGGTCGAGCACCTTCGCGGTTCCGTCGACCTGGACGTACGGATCGGACCAGCCGGCCGACATCACGCAGATGCTGACCTGGGGGTTGCGACGGGCATTGACGGCCTTGGCGCGTTCGGGATAGGTCGACACCACGATCTTGTCGTCGCGGTTGAGTCCGCAGGTGACGGGGGACAGCTGGGGACGGCCGTCGCGGCGCACGGTCGCGAGCGTGCCCTGATGGCGCGTACGCAGGAAGTCCAGCAGCTCGGCCCGGTCGGGCGTGGTGGCGGTGGCAATCGATGGGCTCATGACCAGGGAGTTTAGAACCCTCGGCGAGCCGGCAAATGACCACGCTGAGCATGCCTGTGGGACCCAGGCAGCTCAGCTGGCCTTGTCGGGCTCCCGCTGGCATGCTCAGCGTGGTCATTTGCACCCCGCAGCGGAGCCGGTGGCGGGTGGATCGCCTTTCGTCGTCGGGTCGCCGTCCGGGTCAGGACAGACGTTCGAGGATGACGGCCATGCCCTGGCCGCCGCCGACGCACATGGTCTCCAGACCGATCTGCTTGTCGCGCCACTGCAGGCCGTTGAGCAGCGTCGTCATGATGCGGGCGCCAGTCATGCCGAACGGATGCCCGAGCGCGAT
Organism: Actinopolymorpha sp. B17G11; assembly: GCF_040196095.1. NCBI lineage: Bacteria > Bacillati > Actinomycetota > Actinomycetes > Propionibacteriales > Actinopolymorphaceae > Actinopolymorpha > Actinopolymorpha sp. B17G11. The sequence continues at coordinate 127,225 of NZ_JBEFTW010000007.1, read as the reverse complement.
CGCGCCCCCGTGCACGTTGAGCTTGTCCCATCCGATGCCGAGGTCCTCGGCGGACGGGATGACCTGGGCGGCGAACGCTTCGTTGATCTCCACCAGGTCGATGTCGTCGATCGTCATGCCGGCGCGGGTCAGGGCGCGCCGGCTGGCCTCGACCGGGCCGAGCCCCATGATCTCCGGCGAGAGCGCGGAGGCGGCGGTGGCGACGATTCGGGCCAGCGGGGTGATGCCGCGCCGCTCGGCGGTGTCGGCCGCCATGATGACCACCGCGGCGGCACCGTCGTTGAGCGGGCAGCAGTTGCCGGCGGTGATGGTGCCGTTCTGTCGAAAGACCGGCTGCAGCCCGGCGACCTTCTCCAGCGTGGTGCCGAACCGCGGGCCGTCGTCGGCGTCGACGAGCGTGCCGTCGGCCAGGGCGTACGGCGTGATCTCGCGGGCGAAGAAGCCGGCCTTCACCGCCTCCTCGGCGAGGTTCTGCGAACGCACCCCGAACTCGTCCTGGATCGCCCGGCCCACTCCACGCGACGTGGCGAGGTTCTCGGCGGTCTGGCCCATCGCGACGTAGATGTCCGGGAGTTGGCCGTCGTCGCGCGGGTCGTGCCAGGTGGCGTTGGTTTCGGCGTACTCCGCCGTGCGCGCCCTCGCGGTGGCGAACAGCGGGTTCTGGGTCTCCACCGGGTCCACGCCGGCGCTGCCGAATCCGCTGTAGCGCGACACGCACTCCACCCCGGCCGAGACGAAGACCTCGCCCTCACCAGCCTTGATGGCGTGGAACGCCATCCGCGCGGTCTGCGCACTCGAGGCGCAGAACCGGTTGACCGTCACCGCCGGCACCGTGTCGAGACCGAGTTGGACGGCGACCCGCCGGGCCATGTTGCCGCCGTGTTCGTCGCGCGGCTCTGCACAGCCGAGGTAGATGTCGTCGATGGCGGTGGGTTCCAGCTGCGGAACCTTGGCCAGTGCGGCCTGGATGGCGAACGCCGCCAGGTCGTCGGGTCGGACGCCGGTCAGCGAGCCCTTGCCCGCGCGACCGATGGGAGTGCGGGCGGTGGCGACGATGACAGCGTCGGACATGAGCGTGGTCCCTCCGTGAGCCGCGGCGACAGTCTCAACCGCCGGATAGTTACCGCTTGGTAATGTCGAGGCTAGTACGCCGGCCGCCGTCATGGGTAGGAGTCGGCGCCCCCGACACGGTGAGATAGCGGGCGTGCAACTGCCCGCAGGCCGCTTCGAGCGAATCGCCGAACTGTTGCCGTTTCGTCGTTCGTACGCCCGCGGCGGCGAGCACCGCCAGGAACCGCCGGATCTGCGCGGGTTTGGGCCGCCGGAACTCTGGCGTCACACCGGCCGCGGGGTTGTAGGCGATCACGTTGACGCAGAACAGTTCGGGCCTGGCGAGCTTCCCCACGAGGTGGGCCAGTGCCCGGGCGTGGTCCTCGCTGTCGTTGTGGTTGTCGATCAGGAGGTAGGCGAGATAGGCCTTCCGCCGCGTCGCGGTGACATGCCCGTCGAGGATCTCCAGGCACCGGGCGAGCGGATACCTGCGTTGCAAGGGGATCATGTCCGCCCGTTCGTCGTCGTACGGCGAATGCACCGACAGCGTCACGTTGACCTGCGGGTGGTCGTCCACCAGGCGTTGCAGGCCCGGTGCGAAACCGACGGTCGACACCGTGATCCGGCGCGGGCTCATGGCGTGGAAGTCCTTGTGCTGCAGGAGATCCAGAGCGGTGAAGGTGTGCGGGTTGGCCAGCGCCTCACCCATCCCCATGAACGACACGCTGTCAACCCCGCCTTGCCGATGTGCGAAATGGAGTACCTGGTCGCAGATCTCGTCGGCCGCGAGGTTGCGGACAAGGCCGACCGCGCCGGTGGCGCAGAACGTGCAGCCGAGTCCGCACCCCACCTGCGTCGACACGCACAGGGAGGTCCAGCCCGTGCTGTAGCGCGAGTACACCGTCTCGATCCGCGCACCCTGGCGGCTCTCGAGCAACACCTTCTCGACCTGATCGCCTTGCTGCGTGGCGATCGGGGTGAGTCCCAGCAACGAAGGGCCGAACTCGGCGGTGAGGCGTTCGCGCAGGCGGGCCGGGAGTTCGGCCATCCGGGCGGGTTCGGTGATGCCGCGCCGGTGGACGGCGCGGAGGATCTGCTTCAGCCGGTACGAAGGCTCTCCGGAGTCGGCGAGGAACTCCTGCAGGGCGGCGTACCGGGTCCGCGACAGAGCCGGTAGCACGTGAACGCACGCATCCGTGGGGCCTCCAGACAGGGGGGGAACGAACGTATCCAGGTCGGGAAAGGCCCATGCGAACGGCACGTGACGCGCCCACGTCGAGACAGGCGCGGCTCAGAGGCCGAAGGCGCCGGGAGAACGACGGGCACGAGGAAGGACCGGTCGGAGGGGCCGGTCAGCGCGTCACATGCGAGCCATTGTGGTGGTGCGTGGCCTTCGAGGTCAAACGCGTTGCCGGCCCTGCGTCCCCACCTTGGTCGGGGCCGGCGTCTCGTGATCATGCGTAGCAGACCGGTGGTCTGGGCGGGTCGAAACCACTGGCTTCCCGCGCTTGATCATGGCCGAGGCCGGCCGAACGGGTCCGCGTAGTAGTTCGGGTCCGCCAGTCGCTGGCCCGGCGTGGCCCACGGTGGACCATCCGTTCAGGTCGCCCACGCCATTCGGTGCTCTGGTCAGTCGGCCCAGCCGAATTCCACCGCGACCAGGACGGTGAGCTCGATCTCCCCCGCCTCCACCGGTGCCGATGCCGAAGCAGCCAGCGCCACGGCATCGGCCGCCGCGAACTTCGCCGACCTTCTGGCCACGGAAGACCGGCCAGATTCCTCGTGGACGGCGAGCACGGCACCCAGCGGCCGGTCGGCGAGCCGGGCAAGCTGCTCCGCGCGGTGGCGGGCGTCGGCCATCGCCAGGTCGCGCGCCCGGTCGGCGTACGCCTGCTCGTCGCTGATCGTCAGCCCGGACCCCTCCACCTGCGCGTCGTCACCGCCGGCGGCCAGGATGCGTTCGAGAATCTCACCGGCGGAGTCGACGTCGCGTACCCACACCCGGAGCCGCTGGACGGCCTGGTGCTGCACCGGCGCGCCCTGGCGCCTCCGGTACGACGACAGCTGCATGCCATGGGTCTGTCGATCGGAGGAGGCAACGCCTGCGGCCGCGGCGGCAGTGACCATCGACTCCATCGACGCACTCGCCTTGCTCATCGCCTCGCCTGCGGAGGGTGCCGTCACCTGCGCGGCGAGAGCGAACGTCGCGATGTCCGGGACGGCCTGAACGACGCCACGGCCGACCACGGCGACACCCGTGAAGGGCGGGCCGTAGCCGGCGATGTCCGCGTTCATCGCACGATTATCGCCGTTCGAGGACGATGACAGGGATCTGGCGGTCGGTCTTCTTCTGGTACTCGTCGTAGTCGGGCCAGATCGCCGCCATCGTCGCCCACAGGCGCGGCTTCTCCTCAGGGGCGGCGTCCCGCGCCCGCGCCTGGAAGTGTTCGTTGCCTACCTGGACCTCGACGTCGGGATGGGCGCGCAGGTTGAGGTACCACTCCGGAGGAGTGTCCGAGCCTCCCTTGGACGCGACCACCAGATAGTCGTCGCCGTCGCGGCCGTAGATGAGGGGAGTACGCCGGCGCTGTCCGGTCTTGCGTCCGGTCACGGTGAGAAGAAGCGTCGGAGCGTCCCTGTACCAGATGTGGCCCTTCTCGCCATCGGAGTCGAGGTACTCCTTGGTGTGGGCGGCCACCCAGTCGGTCGGGCTGTCGGTGGGGGCGCCAGCGGCGTCGTCGTTCACGCTCATGTGCCGTTCTCCTCTTTTGGCGAAAAGGTCCCGCCGCCTTCAGCGGCCGGGACATCCTCCACGTCAACGTCACCGGGGCCAGGCTTCATCCCACCGTGTTCGGTGGTGACAGGTTCGGTGGTGACAAATCGCGACGGTCAGGCGGTCTCGCGCTCGGTGGAGAAGATGCTGTCGACAGGTGCCGCCCCGGTCTGCCGGCGCTGTCGCAGCAGCGCCCACCGCCCGCGGGGCCCGGACTCGGCACCAGCGACATCGGCGGCCGCGACCTCGGTGCCGGGATCGCGGGCGGCGCGGATCGCGGCGAAGGAGATCGGGAGGATCTGCCCGTCGCCGAGGGAGACGTCGCCCTCCTCGTCCTCCGGCCAGTGGCCGAGCGCCGCGGCGAGCGAGGGGAGGAGCGCGACGGCCGCACTCGCGTAGCCGGTTGCCGACGGGTGGAAGCGGTCCGGTCCGAACAGCTCCCTGGGGGCCGCGGCGAACTCCGGTCCGAGCAGTGACCCGAGCGAGACCGTGCGCGCGCCTGCCTCGACGCAGGCGATCGTCTGGGCCGCCGCCAACCGCTGGCTCCACCGCCGGGCGAGCTGGCGGAGTGGGAACGCCAGCGGCTCGACCGTGCCCAGGTCGGGACAGGTGCCGACGACGACCTCGCAGCCGGCGTCACGCAGCCGGCGTACGCCCTGGACGAGCAGGCGTACCGACTCCGAAGGAAGGGTGCGGTGGGTGACGTCGTTGGCGCCGATGATCACGAGAGCGACATGCGGCTTGGCGGCGAGTGCCAGGCCGACCTGGCGGTCGAGGTCGTCGGTCTCTGCGCCGGACACCGCGACGACCCGCAGGTCGACCGGACGTGCGGACAGAGCGGCCAGGCCGGTCGCAAGGAGCCCGCCGGGTGTCTCGTCGGCGGTCGCGACGCCGAAGCCGCACGCGGTGGAGTCGCCGAGAACCGCGAACGAGATCGGGTCCGCACTGCCCTCGCCGTAACGTCCGTCGGCGAAGGGCGGATGGCCCACCGGTGCACCAATGGTGCGCTTCGCGAGCATTGCCTCGGCCACGAGGACGGCGACGAGGGTGCCGCCGAGAAGACCCGCTCCGCCTCCACCGACCGCCGCCGCGGCGGCCAGCTTGCGTGCAGCTCGAGCCTTACCCACTGGGTCCTCCTTTTCATGGCCTTACTGACCTGGTCGCTGGCCGGGCGCTTCGGTTACGAGGTTGTGTCGAGCCGGACAGTCTCCTGAAACCCCTGGAGGCTCAACGAACCGGGGCCTTGCCGGGATTCCGGCGGCACGCTACGCCACTGGCTGGTGACAGCAGGCGGCGAACGCACATGGCGAATCCGCCACATCCGTACCGAAACAAGGACTCCCCGACGTACTTCCCTCCTGTCCTATTGTCAGTCCTGGCAGCGCGCTCAGGTTGCGGGACGCGCCGGATCGACGCCGCGGCGACCGGACCGAGCAGCCCGACATTAGAGTGCAGGCGTGCAATACCACGACTCGCTGCTGTCCCTCGTCGGCAATACCCCGTTGCTCCGGTTGACCCGATGTGCGGAGGATGTCGCGGGCCTGCTGCTCGCGAAGGTCGAGTACTTCAATCCCGGTGGCAGCGTGAAGGACCGGATCGCGCTCCGCATGGTCGAGGCGGCCGAACGCGAGGGTGCGCTGCGGTCCGGCGGCACGATCGTCGAGCCGACCAGCGGCAACACCGGCGTCGGCCTCGCGATCGTCGCCCAGCAGAAGGGCTACCACTGCGTTTTCGTCTGCCCTGACAAGGTGAGTGAGGACAAGCGCAACGTCCTGTCGGCCTACGGCGCCGAGGTCGTGGTCTGCCCCACCGCCGTACCCCCTGATCATCCGGACTCCTACTACTCCGTCTCCGACCGCCTGGTGAAGGAGATCAACGGCGCGTGGAAGCCTGACCAGTACTCCAACGCGAACAATCCCCTCTCGCACTACGAACAGACCGGGCCGGAGCTCTGGGAGCAGACCGACGGCCGGATCACCCACTTCGTCGCGGGCATCGGGACCGGCGGGACGATCTCCGGCGTCGGCCGGTACCTCAAGGAGGTCAGCGACGGCCGGGTCCAGATCGTCGGCGCTGACCCCGAGGGGTCGGTCTATTCCGGCGGAACCGGACGCCCCTACCTCGTGGAGGGTGTGGGCGAGGACTTCTGGCCGAGGACGTACGACACCGGCATCTGCGACCGGGTGATCGCCGTATCCGACGACGACTCGTTCGCCATGACCCGCCGGCTCGCCCGCGAGGAGGCACTGCTCGTCGGCGGGTCGTCCGGCATGGCGGTGGCGGCCGCCGTGCAGGTCGCGCGGGAGGCGGGCCCGGACGGCGTGGTCGTCGTGCTGCTGCCTGACGGTGGGCGCGGCTACCTGTCGAAGGTCTTCGACGACGACTGGCTCGCGCACTACGGTTTCCTCGACACCGAGAGCACCGAGACGGTCGGCGAGGTGCTCCGCCGCAAGACCGGCGCGATGCCGCCCCTTGTCCACACCCACCCGAACGAGACGATCGCCGAGGCGATCGACATCCTCCGGGAGTACGCCGTATCGCAGATGCCGGTCGTCCGCGCCGAGCCGCCGGTGATGGCGGCCGAGGTGGCCGGTTCGGTGCACGAGCGGCACCTGCTCGAGGCCCTGTTCTCCGGCCAGGCACGCCTGGCAGACGCGGTCGAGCAACACATGTCGCCGCCGCTGCCGTCGTTGGGTGCGGGAGAGCCGGTGTCTACCGCGGTCAGCCTGCTCGAGAACGCCGACGCGCTGCTGGTACTCGATGACGGCAAGCCGGTCGGCGTTCTCACCCGCCAGGACCTGCTGAGCTACCTCGCCGGCGGGGCGTGACGGTTGAGCCTCACGCGTCCAGGACGGCGCTGAGTGCCTTCCAGCGGGCGATCTCGCAGCCGTTGCGCTTGTCGTACGACGCGGAAACTCGCTGTCCGCGCCAGGTGCCCTCGACCGTGGCGCGAGCGGGTCCGCCGTAGATCTGGGTGCACATGGCGTCGGCGGGTACGGGGGCGAAGGGGTGTTTCGCCGCCTCGATCGCGCTGATCGCGGCGTCGGGCCGCGGATGCGTACCGCCGGGTGGGTCCTCGGTGAGTTCCCAGGTCCGTGGGGGCACGTCCGGGTTGGCCCACACGGTGATCCGGAGCCGGGTGCGTGCGGTGCTCGCGGTGCTCATGGACCTATCCAACCGCCCGGCGACTGGGCGAAAGCGTCGGCGGGTCGGGTCGGGGTGACCGGGTTCCTGCGGCCCACAGGGACAACGCGATGTCGACGCGCTTTACAGGGTGTGGGCGTCGGGCTAATCTACAACCAAATGGTTGTAGATGAGTTGTCTGACGAGGCCGTGGACCACCTCTTCCACGCGCTGGCCGACACCACCCGCCGGGACATCCTCCACCGCTGCGTCCGTGGCCAGCCGTCGGTGTCGCACCTGGCAGAGGCCTACCCGATGAGCTTCGCCGCGGTACAGAAACACGTCGCGGTGCTGGAGCGGGCCGGTCTGGTCACCAAGCAGCGCAGCGGACGGGAGCAGCGCGTACGGACCAACCCCGATGCCGTACGCCGGGCGCGGCACGCCCTCGACCAGCTCGAGACCGCCTGGCGTGGGCGGGTCGATCGGATGTCCCGGCTGCTCGCGCGGGACACCGCACCGGAAGAGAGCATGCCGACCACGGGAGAAGACAGGTGAGTGTCACCCGCGTCGAGAAGGACTTCGACAGCCTCACCCTGACCCTGGTCGCCGACTTCGACGCCCCGATCGAACGAGTGTGGCGGCTGTGGGCCGACCCGCGGAAGCTGGAGCTTTGGTGGGGCCCGCCGAGCTGGCCGGCGACGGTGGAGGAGCACGATCTGAGCCCCGGCGGTGAGGTCACCTACGTCATGACAGGCCCCGAGGGCGAGAGGTCCCGCGGCTGGTGGCGCGTCAGCTCGGTCGACCCGCCGAGGTCCTTGGAGTTCATCGATGGGTTCGCCGACCACGACGGGACACCGGTCGCCGACCTACCGACCACCACCGTGCGGATGGAGCTCACCGAGCACGACGGCGGCACCCGGATGCGGGTGCGCTCGGTCTTCGACTCCCGGGAGCAGATGGAGTACGTCGTGCGCGCGGGCGCGCCAGAGGCCTTTGCCCAGGCGGTCGGTCAGATGGACGCCCTCCTCACCAGCTGACCCGGCGGGCCGGCCACGCCAACCGGCGGGCCGGCATATCGAACCTGTTCACACAACCGAAGGAAGCACACGATGGCCAAGATCATCTCCACCCTGTTCATTTCGCTCGACGGTGTGGTCGAGCCCGATGAGAGCTGGCATTTCCCGTACTTCGACGAGGCGATGGGTGCGGCCGTGGACGAGGACTACCGCACTGCCGACACGTTGCTGCTGGGCCGGGTCACCTATGACAGCTTCGCGGGGGCCTGGCCCGACCGTGAGGCGGCGGGCGGCGAGGACGCGGTGTTCGCGAAGATCATCGGCGACCTGCGCAAGGTGGTCGCGTCGCGGCAGCGGCTCGAGCTCGGGTGGCGGAATGTCGAGCTGATCGACGGCGACCTCGTGGCGGCGGCGGGGGCTCTCAAGGCCGACCCGTCGGTCAAGGGTGTGCTCATCCCGGGCTCGGTCTCGGTGGTTCGCCAGCTCTTGGCGGCCGGGCTGATCGACGAGCTGCGGCTGCTGGTGCACCCGGTCGCGGCGCGGCGCGGGTTGAAGTTGTTCGACGACGGCGAGCCGGCCTACCACCTGCGGCTGCTGAAGAGCGAGGCCTTCCCGACCGGCGTCGTACGGCTGATCTACGCGCCCACCCAGGCACCCGGAGCGGAGTGAAGCAAAGTCGCTCGGTGCCGCCAGGGCTCCCTCCAGAAGGGCGCCTGGTGGCGCCGGTCGCGACTTCTCACGGCCGTCGTGTGGGTCATGTGCGGGCTCTTTTACCCCCATTCGGGCTCGGGCGTCACTTCGACGAAACAGGGGATTCATAGCGTCACCGGCACTGGGGACCAGGATGCCCATATGCCGGGAGGACCACGTGACGAGCCTCGACACCAAAACTGTGCCGCCGAAGGCGGCCAAACCCAAGGGTCGCTGGATCGACCACTGGGAGCCCGAGGACGAAACCTTCTGGATGACGACCGGCCGCAGGGTGGCGACCCGGAACCTCATCTTCTCGATCTTCGCCGAACACCTCGGCTTCTCCGTCTGGCTGCTGTGGAGCGTCGTGGTCGTCAGCCTGCCGGCCGCGGGGTTCAACTTCACCGTCGACCAGTTGTTCTGGCTGGTGGCGCTGCCGAACCTGATCGGCTCGACGCTGCGACTGCCGTACACGTTCGCGGTGCCGAAGTTCGGCGGTCGCAACTGGACGGTCGTGAGCGCGCTGCTCCTCGCCATCCCGACCACGCTCCTCGTGATCGCGGTGAGCAACCCGGCGACGCCGTTCTGGATGTTCCTCATCGTCGCGGCCACCGCTGGCTTCGGCGGCGGCAACTTCGCCTCGTCGATGACCAACATCTCGTTCTTCTACCCCGAGCGCAGCAAGGGGCTCGGTCTCGGTCTCAACGCCGCCGGTGGCAACCTCGGGACCAGCACCGTCCAGTTCGGTGTGCCGATGGTGGTCGCGATCGGTGGTGGGCTGTCCCTTGCGAACGCCGGTCTGATGTGGATGCCGCTCATCGCAGCTGCGGCGATCGGCGCCTGGTTGTTCATGGACAACCTCACAGTGTCCAAGGCGCCGGTCCAGGGCCAGCTGGGTGCGTGCAAACGCCCGCACACCTGGGTGATGGCGTTCCTCTACATCGGGACGTTCGGCTCGTTCGTCGGCTACACGGCGGCCTACCCGCTGCTCGCCAAGACCGTGTTCCCGGAGTCGACCGCGCTGAAGTACGCCTTCCTCGGCGCGATGCTCGGCTCTCTGATCCGGCCGGTTGGCGGCTGGCTCGCTGACCGGATCGGTGGCGCCCGAGTCACGCTCTGGGTCTTCGTCGCCATGGTGGGCGGCATGCTGGTGCTGTTGACGGCCGTGAACTCACATTCGATCGGGCTGTTCATGGCTGCGTTCGCCGTGCTGTTCGGCGCAAGCGGGGTGGGCAACGGCTCGACGTACCGGATGATTCCCGCGATCTTCCGGAACTACGGTGAGCGCGACCGGGCGGCGGGCATCCCGAACGCACTCAAGATCAGTCTGACCGAGGCAGGCGCGGCGATCGGGATCATCTCCGCGGTCGGTGCGTTCGGCGGCTTCCTGATCCCGCGGGCGTACGGCATGTCGCTCGCGTCGACCGGATCCGTGGCCACGGCAGTCATTGCGTATGCGATCTTCTACGCGGTCTGCTTCGCGGTGACCTGGTGGTTCTACCTACGCCGGCAGCTGCTGGTGTCGGTGGCGCCGAGCCTCGCGAAAGCCTCGGTCTGACGGGAGTACGCAAGGACGCGTGATTCTCGCGCCGCCTGACCGGCCTCGGGCCCGGTCAGGCGGCGCTGTCGTCTCTGGCCTGGCCGATCGGTGCCGCGCTCGGTGACGATGCACGCCTCGATGCAGGGCGAATTCACCGTGTTTCGCGGGGAATGATCACGCATGCGTGATCATTCCGACACCCAGGTGGTTCCCCAGCAGGTCAGGCGTGAAGTGAGGGGTCGTTAGCAGTCCGGAAACAGAAGGGAAGCAGGCTCGAAACCGCCCCAGCGCACGCTCGACGATATGTCCCGAGCCGCGACGCACTGCCCATACTGCGCACTGCAGTGTGGCATGTACCTGGCGAACGGCGCGGCTTCAGGCACGGTGCAGGTGACGCCGCGCCCCGCCGGCAGTAACCGCGGCGGGCTGTGTCAGAAGGGCTGGACCTCGGCCGAACTCCTCACCTCCACCCACCGGCTCACCACCCCACTCATCCGCTGGCGGCGCGGCGATCCTCTCGAACCGGCTTCGTGGGACGAGGCGTTGTCGTTCATCGCGACCAACCTCCGCCGGCTCCAGGGCGACCACGACACGGACACGGTGGCCGTCCTCGGTGGCGGTGGGCTGACCAACGAGAAGGCGTACGCGCTCGGGAAGTTCGCCCGCGTCGTCCTACGAACGAAGAACATCGACTACAACGGCCGGTTCTGCATGTCGTCGGCCGCCGCCGCCGGGAACAAGGCGTTCGGCCTCGACCGCGGGCTGCCGTTCCCGGTGAGCGACATTGCCGAGGCGGGCACGGTCATGCTGGCCGGCGCCAACGTCGCCGAGACGATGCCACCGTTCCTGCAGTACCTCAGCGCCCAGAATGAGAACGGCGGCCACCTGATCGTCGTCGATCCGCGGGTCACCGAAACCGCTCGCCAGGCCGATCTGCACCTGCAGATCACACCCGGCACGGACCTGGCGCTCGCCCTGGGCATGCTGCACATCGCGATCATGGAGGGGTACGTCGACCGGGCGTACGTCGCCAACCGGACGAGCGGGTTCGACGCCGTACGACCGATCGTCATGAGCTACTGGCCCGAGCGGGTCGAACGCGTGACCGGCGTACCGGCGAGCCAGCAGCGCGAGGCCGTCCGCCTCCTCGCCGAGGTCGACCGGGCGCTGATCCTCACCGCCCGCGGCGCCGAGCAGCACGCGAAGGGTGTCGACACGGTGAGCGCGTTCGTCAACCTCGCGTTGGCCCTCGGCCTTCCGGGTATGCCTGGCAGCGGCTACGGCTGTCTCACCGGGCAGGGCAATGGCCAGGGCGGTCGCGAGCACGGGCAGAAGGCCGACCAACTGCCGGGCTACCGGATGATCGACGACCCGGCCGCCCGCGCCCATGTCGCGGCGGTGTGGGGCGTGGATCCGACCACGATCCCGGGCAAGGGGCCGAGTGCGTTCGAGTTGATGGACTCCCTCGGCGGCGACCAGGACGGCCCGCGGGCGTTGCTGGTCTTCGGCACCAATCCGGTCGTGTCCGCACCCGCGGCCGCGCGGGTCGAGCAGCGGTTCCGGGAGCTTGACCTGCTCGTCGTCGCCGACCTGGTGCTGTCCGAGACGGCGGCGCTTGCCGACGTGGTGCTGCCCACCGCGCAGTGGGCCGAAGAGGACGGCACCATGACCAACCTCGAAGGGCGGGTGATCCGCCGCCGACGGCTCCGCCCGCCGCCGGGCGAGGTCCGCACCGACCTGGAGATTCTTGCCGGCCTCGCGGACCGGCTGGGATGTGGTGGGGCGATCAACCCGGACCCGGAGCGGACATTCGCCGAGCTCGGGCGGGCGAGTGCCGGGGGAGTGGCGGACTACTCCGGCATCACCTACGCCCAGCTGGACGCCTCGGACGGTGTCTTCTGGCCGTGTCCCGGCCCGGGGCATCCCGGGACGCCGCGGCTGTTCCTCGACAGGTTCGCGACGCCGGACGGCCGGGCGCGCTTCGTCCCCGTCGAACACCGAGCGGCCGTCGAGGACATCGACGCCGACTATCCCGTCTACCTCACCACCGGCCGGGTGCTCGCGCAGTACCAGAGCGGCGCGCAGACCCGGCGGATCGACGCCCTGCATACGGCCGCGCCTGGCGCGTTCGTCGAGTTGCACCCCGATCTCGCCGAGCGGTACGGCATCGCCGACGGCGACGACGTCCGGGTGACGAGCCGCCGTGGTACGGCGACCGCACCCGCGCGGGTGACCGAGACGATCCGTGCCGACACGGTGTTCATGCCGTTCCACTGGGGTGGTGCCGGCCGGGCGAACACCCTCACCAACCCGGCGCTCGACCCCACGTCGCGGATGCCGGAGTTCAAGGTCTGTGCCGTACGCCTGGAACGCGTGGCCGGCCGTACGCAACGAGAAGCAGGCGCTGCCGCCGACGCCGGCGCCTTCGAGAAGCTCACGACAGCGGAGGTGCACGGGTGAGCGAGCGGAGCGAGCGAACCAGTGAGCACAGCACGCGGGTTCGCAGCGAAGCAAGAAACCGCGTGAGCGTTGTGGTGGTCGGCAACGGCATGGCCGGTGCGAGGTTCGCAGCGGAGCTGCGGTCCCGCGAGCCGCGCCGTCCGGTCGTGGTGTTCGGTACCGAGCCGGGTCGGGCGTACAACCGGATCCTGCTCTCCAACCTCCTTGCCGGAAAGGTGGGCGAGGAGGACCTCGCCCTGGCCGAGCCGCCCGGGGCGCTCGACCTCCGGACCGGCGTCGACGTCGACGCGATCGACCCGGAGGCGAAGACCGTGCATGCCTCCGACGGCACGACGACGCGGTACGACACCCTCGTCCTGGCGACCGGCAGCCGCGCCATCGTTCCCCCGATCGACGGGCTCTGGAAGGACCCCGAGACCCTGATCGACGGGGCCGAGACGTTCCGCACGCTCGCCGACTGCCGGCGGATCCTCGCCGAGGCGGAGCAGGCGCGCAAGGTGGTCGTCCTCGGCGGCGGCCTGCTCGGGCTGGAGGCCGCCCGTGGGCTCGCGCAGCGCGGTCTGGAGATCGAGGTGGTCCACGCCCGCGGCCACCTGATGGACCGCCAGATCGACCCGGACGCGAGCCGAATCCTCATCTCGACCCTCGCCGAACTCGGGGTGTCCGTACGCCTCGACGCGGTGACCGAGGAGGTCATCGCTACCGAACCCGGTGGTGGCGGCCGGCTGCGCGGCGTGCGCCTGGAGGACGGCACGGAGATCGAAGCCGACCTGCTGGTGATCGCCTGTGGCGTACGACCGAACCCCGACCTCGCCGCCAAGGCAGGCCTGCTGGTCAACCACGGCATCGTGGTCGATGACCGGATGCGCACGTCGGACCCGTCGATCTACGCGATCGGCGAGTGCGCGGAGCATCGCGGCAAGGTCTACGGCCTGGTCCAGCCAGCGTGGGAACAGGCCAGGGTGGCAGCGGAGGTCATCGGCGGCGGCGGTGCGCACTACACCGGCTCGCGCCTGGTCACCAGGCTGAAGGCGTCCGGGGTGGACCTCGCCTCGATGGGTGATCCGCACGTCGACGCGGACGGCGCGGAGGTGGTGACCTTCGCCGACCCGACCAGGCGTACGTACCAGAAGGTCGTCATCCGCGACCAGCGCGTCGTCGCGGCGATCCTGCTCGGCGACAGTCCCACTGTCGGGACGCTTACGCAGGCGTTCGACCGGGAGACACCGGTGCCGAGCGACCCGCGGTCGTTGCTGTTCACGCGCGGCGGTGGGCAGGCGGCCGAGCCGGGCATGGTCTCCGCGGCCACCACACTGTGCCGCTGCAACGGGGTGACCGCCGGGGCGATCGTCCGGGCCTGGATGGGCGGCGCCCGCACGCCGACCGAGGTCGTTGGGGCGACCCGCGCGAGTACCGGATGCGGGAGTTGCCGGGACACCATCGCGAGCTACGTCACCGCTCTCGCGGCCGATGCCCAGCAGGGTGGCTCGGACTCCGCCGCGTCGGCACCGCAACCGGAAGGGGTCGTCGCATGACCGGGCGGAGTGAGGACATGCATCAGGACAGCATGGGTCCGGCACGGCGGAAGCTGGTCGTCATCGGCAACGGCATGGTGGGTCAGCGGTTCGTCGAGGCCCTCCGCGCACGCGACGAGGAGGGCACCTGGCAGGTCACGGTGCTCGCCGAGGAGAGCCGTCCGGCGTATGACCGGGTGGGGCTGTCCGCCTACTTCGAGGGGACCACGCCGCAGGAGCTTTCCCTTGTCCCTGAGGGGTTCTACGACGACGATCCGGCCGTCACGCTGCGGCTCGGCGAGCCGGCGGTCGGGATCGACCGCGAGCGCCGCGTGGTGGCGACGGCGGTGGGGGAGTATTCCTACGACGCCCTGGTGCTCGCCACCGGCTCGTACCCGTTCGTCCCTCCGGTGCCGGGGCACGACCTGCCGGGTTGCTTCGTCTATCGCACGATCGACGATCTGATCGCCTTGGAGTCCTACGCCGCCGGGCGCCGGGTCGGGGCGGTCGTCGGTGGCGGGCTGCTCGGTCTGGAGGCCGCGAACGCCCTACGCCTGTTGGGACTGCGTACACACGTGGTGGAGTTCGCGCCCTGGCTGATGCCGACGCAGCTCGACGAGGCGGGTGGTGCGATCCTGCGCCGGCACGTCGAGGCGCTCGGTCTCGACGTACACACCGCGACGAAGACCGAGCGCATCGAAGCCGGTGCCGACGGCTCAGTCGCCCGCATGGTGTTCTCGGGCGAACAGAGCGGGAGCGACGACGACGTGGACGCCTCGCCCGCGATCGACGTCGACATGGTGATCTTCGCGGCCGGCATACGCCCACGCGACAACCTCGCCCGTGAGTGTGGTCTCGCGATGGGCGAGCGCGGTGGCGTGGTGGTCGACGAGACCTGCCGAACCTCCGACGACTCGATCTACGCGATCGGCGAGGTCGCCTGTGTCGGCGGGCGGGTCTACGGCCTCATCGCACCCGGCAACGCCATGGCGGACGTCGTGGCGCAACGTCTCCTCGACACCGACGGGAGCTGCGAAGCGAAGGTCGAACGCATCGACACCTCGACCAAGCTCAAGCTGCTCGGCATCGACGTCGCGAGCTTCGGCAACACGACCGGGGAGCTGGATGTCGTCTACTCCGACCCCGCCCATGGCATCTACGCCAAGCTCGCCTTGACAGACGACGCGCAGACCCTGCTGGGCGGAATGCTGGTCGGTGACGCCTCTGCCTACGCGACGCTTCGGGCAAGTGTCAACAGTCCCTTGCCGGGCAAGCTCGCCGACTTCCTGGGCTCGGGTGAGGTCAACGGAACCCTGCCTGGTACCGCGCAGGTCTGCTCGTGCCATGCCGTGACCAAGGACGAGATCCTCACCGCGGTCGGCGACGGTTGTGCGGACGTGCCCGCCTTGAAGGAGTGTACGAAGGCGGGTACCGGGTGCGGCTCCTGCGTTGTCCTGCTGAAGTCCCTGCTCGCAGAGGCCGGAGTCGAACAGTCCAAGGCGATGTGCGAGCACTTCGACTACTCGCGCCAGGAGCTGTTCGACATCATCAAGGTGCGTGGCCTGCGGACGTTCTCGGAGACCGTGGCGACGCACGGCCGGGGGCGCGGTTGCGATATCTGCAAGCCGGCGATCGCATCCATCCTTGCCAGCTTGGGAAACGGACACATTCTCGACGGCGAGCAGGCCGCGCTGCAGGACACCAACGACCACTTCCTCGCCAACCTGCAACGCAACGGGACGTACTCGGTGGTGCCGAGAATTCCCGGCGGCGAGGTCACTCCGGACAAGCTCATCGTCATCGGCGAGGTCGCCCGCGACTTCGGCCTCTACACGAAGATCACCGGTGGGCAACGGATCGACCTGTTCGGCGCGCGGGTCGAGCAGCTGCCGAAGATCTGGAAGCGGCTCGTCGACGCCGGCTTCGAGTCAGGGCACGCCTACGGCAAGGCCCTGCGTACCGTGAAATCCTGCGTAGGAACGACCTGGTGCCGTTACGGTGTGCAGGATTCGGTGGGACTCGCCGTCGCACTGGAGCTGCGCTACCGGGGTCTGCGTTCGCCGCACAAGGTCAAGGCAGCAGTGTCCGGGTGCGCACGCGAGTGTGCCGAGGCCCGGAGCAAGGACGTCGGCGTCATCGCCACCGAGAACGGCTGGAATCTCTTCGTGGGCGGCAACGGCGGCTTCAAGCCGCGGCACGCGGACCTGTTCGCCACCGACGTCGACACCGAGACACTGCTGCGCTACATCGACCGGTTCCTGATGTTCTACGTCCGTACGGCCGACCGCCTGCAACGCACGGCGACCTGGATCGAGAACATGGACGGCGGCCTCGACCACCTGCGCGAGGTCATCATCGACGACTCCCTCGGCATCTGCGCGGAGCTGGAGGAGGCGATGGAACGCCATGTCGAGAACTACGTCGACGAATGGCGCGCGACCATCGAGGACCCGGACAAGCTCCGCCGGTTCGTTTCGTTCGTCAACGCGCCCGACACCCCGGACCCGTCGATCCAGTTCGTGAGCGAACGCGGGCAGCCGATCCCGTCCGACTCGCCCACCCTCATCGCCGGACCCACGCTGAACATCGGTGCGACCAACGCAGAGCACGCCCCGACCAACGGAGGGCGTGGCCCGGCCGGCCGCGTCGAGACGTCCGCAACAGGAGGTTGACAGATGACCGCAGTACTCGGAAACGGGACGCAGAGCCTTGTCCGGCAGTGGGTTCCCGTGTGCAGGTACGACGACCTGATCCCCGAACGCGGTGTCGCGGCACTCGTGGGTGAGGTCCAGGTCGCGATCTTCCGTACGTACGAGGGGGAGGTGTACGCCGTCGGCAACGCTGATCCGTTCTCTGGTGCGTGCGTCATGTCGCGCGGCATCGTCGGCAGCGCGGGCACGACGCCGACCGTGGCGTCGCCGATGTTCAAGCAGGCGTTCGATCTGCGGACCGGCCAGTGCCTGGCCGAGCCCGGCGTCGCCATCCCGGCGTATCCGGTCTCGTGCGAGGGCGGCATCATCAGTATCGCCGTCGAGGGTCCGTCGTGACCACGACCGACCCGGTGGCACCGGTGGCGGGCTCGATCGGGCCGCAGGGCGGTTCGCAGGGCGCCCCCGGCGGCGCGTCGGATGCCGTACCCCATGGTGGGTCCAAGGGTGGCAGGGATGGGCTGAACGAGCTGCCCCCGCTCACGGGGTTCACCGTCGGGGTCACCGCCGCCCGACGACGGGAGGAGCTGGTCGCGCTCCTGGAGCGCCGAGGTGCACGTGTGGTGGAGGCACCCGCGATCCGGATCGTCCCGCTGTCGGACGACCAGGCGCTGCAGAAGGCGACCCGCGCCTGCGTGGTCGGTGGGCTGGACGTCGCTGTCGCGACCACAGGGATCGGCTTCCGCGGCTGGATGGAGGCGGCCGAGAGCGCGGGTCTCGCCGACCGGCTGTACGCCACGCTGACCGACTGCAGGTTGCTCGCCCGTGGGCCCAAGGCACAGGGGGCGATCCGCGCCGCCGGCCTCGCCGAAGAGTGGTCACCCGCATCGGAATGCCTGAGCGAGGTGCTGGAACACCTGCTGGCGGGTGGCGTACGCGGGCTGCGGATCGCGGTGCAGCTTCACGGTGAACCCCTGCCGGACTTCGTGGCGGCGCTGCGGGCCGCCGGCGCGACGGTGATCGAGGTGCCCATCTACCGCTGGGTCCTACCGGAGGACGTGTCCCCGCTGGTACGACTGGTCGAGCTGATCAAGCTGGGCTACGTCGACGCCGTGACCTTCACGAGCGCTCCGGCGACGGCCGCGCTGCTCGAGGTGGCCGGCGCGGACCGGAACGCGGTCCTCGACGCGTTCCGCGGAGACGTGCTCGCGGCCTGCGTAGGACCCGTTGCCGCCGGACCGCTCCTCCGCCATGACATCCCGATCGTGCAGCCTGCGCGCGCCCGGCTGGGCGGCCTCGTCCGGGCACTGACCGACCGGCTGCCCACCCACCGGACGCGTACCGTCGATGTCGCGGGGCACACTCTGGAGATCCGCGGCCATGCGGTGGTGGTCGACGGCGCGATGAGGACGCTCGCCCCCGCGCCGATGACGTTGCTGCGGGTCCTCGCCGAGCGCCCCGGATGGGTCGTGTCGCGGGCCGAGCTGTTACGTGCTCTGCCGCGAAGCGCGGACGGGCACGCCGTCGAGATGGCGATCGCGCGGCTGCGGGCAGGACTGGGGGACTCGCGGATCATTCGTACGGTGACCAAGCGGGGTTACCGACTCGCCGTCGAAACCGCGGAGGTCTCCTGAGCGGAGCGGTCGACGTCGACCGTGCCTGCCAGCACGAGGTCTGCGCGGGTGCGCGTGGCCGCGATCAGCTCGGCGTTGCGTTCGTCGCTGCCGAGTGCCCAGGCGCGGGCGTCGTCCGGTGACTTGCCGTACGCCTGGTGCCGGGCGATCAGTCGTTCATGACGTACGTCGGCCGGCGGGTCGAGAAACCACACCTCGTCGAGGAGGGTACGCACGGACGACCAGGGCTCGGCGGTCATGAGCAGGTAGTTGCCCTCGGTCACGACCAGTCCGACGTCGTGGTGGACCCCGATCGCCCCCGCGATGGGTTCCTCGATCTCCCGGTGGAACCGAGGCGCGTAGACGAGTTCCTCGCGCTCGTCCCGTAGCCGTCGGAGCAGGGCGACGTAACCGGCCGCGTCGAACGTGTCGGGCGCACCCTTGCGGTCGCGGCGACCCAGGCGGTCGAGCTCGGCGTTGGCGAGATGGAATCCGTCCATCGGGACGTAGTGCGCGGCGTGCTCGCCACCTCGTTCGACCAGCGCCGTGACGAGGCCGGTCGCGAGCGTGGACTTCCCCGC
Organism: Actinopolymorpha sp. B17G11; assembly: GCF_040196095.1. Lineage (NCBI taxonomy): Bacteria > Bacillati > Actinomycetota > Actinomycetes > Propionibacteriales > Actinopolymorphaceae > Actinopolymorpha > Actinopolymorpha sp. B17G11. The sequence goes on along the minus strand of NZ_JBEFTW010000007.1, from coordinate 108,217 downwards.
ACCGGGCGCGCCGACGATGCCGAGGAGGGTGCGGGTGCGGCGCCCGGCGGCGTCGCACGCGAGCGCCTCCGCCCGGTCGACGAGCTGCTCGAAGCGCAGCGGTGCGGCGCTTGGGTCGTTCACGTCGGTCGCGTCGTTCCCATCGGTCGCGTCGGTCGCGATCTCGTTCCCGTCGTCGGGTTCGAACGGTGGTGAGGGTGTGAGGTCCACGGGTCCCTATCCTCGCCCTTCGTCCGTCGGGTGGCCAGCTCCTGCCAACAGCCGGCACACGCGGCCATAGCGCCACAAAACGTTCATGATCACCGGGGGAGTGTTCGCCGGGTTGGCGACAAGATGGTTAAGCTATGGAACTGTGTCTGAGGAAGAACCATCGGGAGCGGTCGACGCGGAGCCGTCGGTCGAGCGGGCCGTCCGCACCCTCGTCCGGGTGGCCCGCCTCTTCAAACGCGCCGACGCGGGCCTCAGCCTCGCGCAGTTCCGCACCCTCGAACTCGTCTCACGCGGCACCGAGCGGTCGACCCAGATCGCGAGCCGGCTCGCCACCAGCAAACCCGCGGTGACGGTCGTCGTCGACGGGCTGGTCGCGGCCGGGCTCCTCACGCGCAGCAGCCTGGCCGGTGATCGGCGGGTGATCCGGCTCGCCCTCACCGACGAGGGCCGTGCCGCTCTCGCCCGCGCCGAACGCGCCTACTGCGAACGGCTCGAGCCGCTCCTCGACGAGGTGTCCGACCGCGACCGCCTGCTGGCGCTCCTCGCCGAACTCGATGACGTGATGGACGCGCGTTGGGCCACCCGCCGCAGCCCCGCACCGACCACCCCGGAGGTATCGCACACCAGATGACATCAGCCACCGCGACCGAAGCCAGTACGGCCACGACCACCAGTTCATCCCAGTCAGCATCTGGCCCCGGCGGCACGTCGGCCGCCGGATCCGGGCGTACCGACTCCGACCGATGGATCCGCCGGCTCGCGGCCTACTGCCTGAGGTCGAAGTGGCTGGTCTTCGTAGCCTTCGGCGGCGCGATCGTCGCGATGGCGGCCCAGGCGTTCGTTCCGCTCGTCCAGCGGCACATCGTCGACGACGTCATCCTCACCGACCGGTCACCGATGCTGCCCTGGGTCGGCGCGCTGCTCGGCCTGGGCCTGGTGACCTTCGGAGCGGGGTTCGTCCGCCGGTACCTGGGTGGACGGCTTGCGCTCGACGTGCAGCACGCGATCCGCGGTGACCTGTTCAAGGCGTTGCTGCGGCTCGACGGAGCGCGGCAGGACGAGCTCCACACCGGCCAGGTGGTCAGCCGGTCGATCAGCGACATCATGCTGGTGCAGGGTCTGCTGCAGATGCTGCCGATGCTGACCGGCAACATCCTGCTCTTCGTCATCTCGTTGGTCGTCATGGCATGGCTGTCGCCATTGCTCACCCTGGTCGCCCTCGCCGTCGCACCCGCGCTGCTCCTGATCGGCTACCACAGCCGTAGCCGCCTCTTCCCCGCCACGTGGGAGGCGCAGCAACAGGCAGCCGAGGTCGCCGGCATCGTCGACTCCGCCGTCTCCGGCGTACGCGTCGTCAAGGGATTCGGCCAGGAACGCCGCGAGCTGTCCCGGCTCGAGCAGCAGGCCCGGCGGCTCTTCGCGTCGAAGCTGCGGTCGGTCCGGCTGAACAGCAGGTACGGCCCGACGCTGCAGGCGGTCCCGCTGCTCGGCCAGGTCGGCATCCTCGCCCTGGGCGGGTGGCTCGCGATCCAGGGCCAGATCACGCTGGGCACGTTCCTGGCGTTCTCGGCCTACCTCGGTCAGCTGATCGCACCGGTCCGGATGCTGTCGAACTTCCTCGTCATGGGCCAGCAGGCCAGGGCGAGCGTGATCCGGGTGTTCGAGGTCATCGACTCTGAACCGCTCGTGCTCGAGAAGCCCGACGCGATCGACCTTCCGCAGGGTTCAGGAGCGGTGGAGCTGCGCGACGTGACGTTCGGCTATCTCGAGTCCGACCCGGTGCTGCGCGACCTCTCGCTCGAGGTGGCGCCGGGGGAGACCCTCGCACTGGTGGGCACAGCGGGTTCGGGCAAGTCGACCATCTCCCACCTGCTGCCGCGGTTCTACGACGTGCAGCGGGGCAGCGTGCGGGTCGACGGCTACGACGTACGCGACGTGACGTTCGCCTCGCTGCGGTCGCGGATCGGCCTGGTCTTCGAGGACAGCTTCCTCTTCTCCGACAGCGTGCGCGCCAACATCGCCTACGGCCGGCCGGACGCCACCGACGAGCAGATCCGGGCCGCGGCCGCCGCAGCCGAGGCGACGGAGTTCATCGACGAGTTGCCCGACGGGATCGACACGGTCGTGGGCGAGCGCGGCCTCACGCTGTCCGGCGGCCAGCGGCAGCGGGTGGCCCTGGCGCGGGCGTTGTTGAGCGACCCGACGCTGCTCGTGCTCGACGACGCGACGTCCGCGGTCGACCCCGAGACCGAGGCCGAGATCCACACCACGTTGCGCCATGTCATGGCCGGGCGTACCACGATCATCATCGCCCACCGCCAGTCGACGCTGCAGCTCGCGGACCGCATCGCCGTGCTCGACGCCGGGCGGCTCCGCGACGTCGGTACGCACGAGGAGCTCACCGAGCGCTGCGCGTTGTACCGGTTGCTCCTGTCTGGTCCGGGCGACGACGCGGAGGGCGTCGACGCCGGTGAGCTGGAGGCGTTCCTCGCCTCGGAGACGTCCGCCGACGGGATCCGTTCGCCGTGGATACGCACGACACCGGAGGAGCCGAGCCACCTCACCCGCGTCCAGACGCCGACCGGACTCGGCGGTGGCTTCGGTGGCGGAGGCGGCCGTGGAGGCGGCGGCGGAGGCGGCGGCTGGCTGGCGAGCATGCCGCCCACACCGGCACTGCTGGAGAAGGTGGCGAAGCTCAAGCCGGCCACCGATGTGCCGAAGGTGAGCGTGGCCGACGCCGCGCAGCCGGACCCGGGCTTCTCGTTGCTGCGTACACTTCGGCCGTTCCGGACCCCGTTGCTGCTCGCGCTGCTCTTCGTGGCGCTCGACGCGGTGGCGACGTTGTGCCTGCCGCTGCTGATCCGGCACGGCGTCGACGCGGGCGTGACGCGGGATGCCTTCTCGGTGGTGCTCATCGCGGCGGCGGTGGCTCTTGGCGTCGTGATCGCCGACTGGTCCATCATGATGGCGCAGACCCGCGTCGCCGGCCGGACGGGTGAACGGGTTCTCTACTCCCTGCGGGTCAAGCTCTTCTCCCATCTGCAGCGGCTCGGTCTCGACTACTACGAGCGCGAGATGGGCGGCCGGATCATGACCCGCATGACGACCGACATCGACGCGTTGTCGTCGTTCCTGCAGACGTCGTTGCTCACGGCGGTGGTGGCGATCCTGCAGTTCGTCGGCGTCCTCGTCGCGCTGGTGTGGATCAACGCCGAGTTGGCGCTGGCGGTCCTGGCGCTGATGCCCATCCTCGTCGTCGCCACGCTGATCTTCCGGGCGAAGTCGTCGGTCGCCTACCAGGAGGCCCGCGAGCGGATCAGCGTCGTCAACGCGGACCTGCAGGAGAACGTCGCCGGTATGCGGGTCTCGCAGGCGTACGGACGCGAGGACCACAACGCAAACCGGTTCGATGCCAAGAGCGAGGCGTACCGGGTCAGCCGGCTCCGGGCGCAGCGCTACATCGGTACGTACTTCCCGTTCGTCCAGTTCCTCAACCTGGCTGCGGCGGCGGTCGTTCTCGGCGTCGGTGCCGGGTTGGTGCGCAATGGCGCCTTGACGGCCGGTGCGCTCATCGCGTACCTGCTCTACCTCGACCTGTTCTTCTCGCCGGTGCAGCAGCTGTCGCAGGTCTTCGACGGCTACCAGCAGGCGCGGGTGGGCCTGCGGCGGATCGGGGAGTTGCTGCGTACGCCGACCTCGACGCCGGAAGCCCCCGGTGCGACGAAGATCGAGGCACTCTCCGGTGAGGTCGTCCTCGACAACGTCCAGTTCCACTACGACAACGCGACCGGCAACGCCCTGAACGGCATCAACCTGACGGTGCGCGCAGGCGAGACGGTCGCGCTGGTGGGGGAGACGGGTGCCGGGAAGACGACGCTCGTCAAGCTGGTGGCGAGGTTCTACGACCCGACCGGCGGCGTCGTCCGCGTCGGCGGGCACGACCTGCGCGACCTCGACCTCGCGTCGTACCGGCACCGGCTGGGCTACGTCCCGCAGGAGCCGTTCCTCTTCCCTGGCACCGTTCGCGACGCGATCGCCTACGGACGTCCGGACGCCACCGACGCCGAGATCGAGGTGGCGGCCCGCGCCGTCGGCGCGCACGGCGTGATCGCCAGGATGCGCGACGGCTACTACCACACCGTGGGCGAACGCGGCCGCAACCTGTCGGCCGGGCAACGCCAGCTCATCGCCCTGGCCCGGGCCTATCTGGTCGATCCCGACATCCTGCTGCTCGACGAAGCGACCGCCGCGCTCGATCCGGCGACCGAGGCGCTGGTGATCCGGGCGACCGAGACGCTCACCCGGTCCCGCACCACGCTGCTCATCGCACACCGGTTGACTACAGCCGAACGCGCTGACCGGATCGTCGTCCTCGACCACGGACGAGTCGTCGAGGACGGTACGCATGCCGACCTGTTGGCGGCGCGCGGTCGATATGCCGGACTCTGGGCGGCGTATGTCCGGGGTGAACAGATCGTCGCCTAACCGCGCGGCCTTTGGCGGCAATTGTCTCCCACGACAAGGAAACTGCAGCCGCGTAGTATCGCCGGTGTGACAGACGGGTCAGTGCTAAAGCGTTATGTCACCACGTTCGCGCCCGCATTTGTCGTGGGTGTCGCCTATTATGCCGCCGCGAGAATCGGCCTTCTCCAGGAGCTTGTCAACGGACAGGTCACGCCTCTGTGGCCGCCTACAGGGATCGCTCTCGTGGGTCTGCTGCTCTTCGGCCTGCGCACCTGGCCCGGCATCGCCGTTGCCGCCCTTGTCGTCAATATGTCGGTCGGTCCGATTGCTGCCGCCGTTGCGATTTCGGTCGGCAACACCCTCGCACCGGTGTGTGCCTACTTCCTGTTGCGCAGGGTCGGGTTCCGGGTCGAGCTCGACCGACGACGCGATGCACTCGCCCTGATCTTCCTGGCCGCGATGGTGGGGATGGCGGTCAGTGCCACCATCGGTGCCGGCGCACTGGTGCTGACCGGCGTGGTTTCCCCGGCCGACTTCGCGGCCACGTGGTCGGTGTGGTGGACCGGCGACGCGATGGGTGTGTTGGTCGTGGCGCCTTTCCTGCTGGCGCTGCGGGCCGTGCGGACCGTGCGGGCCCTGAGAGAGATCCGGTTGTGGCGTTGGATCGAGTTCCTGGCACTGCTGGCCGGCACCTTCGTCGTGACCGCGGTCGCCACCCGTACCACGCCGAACGTGGTGTTCCTGGTCTCACCGTTCCTGATCTGGGCGGCGTTGCGGTTCCAACTTGCCGGCGCCGCGCCGTGTGCGCTTGTCGTGTCCGTCGTCACCATCCAGGCGGTCGCCAGTGGGTCGGTGCCGTTCGCCGACACCGACCTGCTCACCAGCATGGTCATCCTGCAGGCGTTCAACGCATCGGCGGCGTTGACCGCGCTGATCCTCGCCACGATCATCGCCGAACGGAATCAGGCGTACGCCCAGGTGGAGCTGGCGTGCGTGCGACTTGCCGAGGTCGTCAGCCAGCTCGACCGGGGCCGGTTGGTGACAGCGCTGATCCCGCCGGTCAGTTCGCCCACCTATGAACCGTCCTCAGGAGCGGACGAGTAGCCGGGCCGGGGTCGCGGCGTCGATGGTCCACCCTTGTCCGGGTGGTAGGCACAGGCGTTGTCGAGAGAGTCCGTGATCGACGACTTCGACTTCTTCGTCGTGCTTTCCTTGATGGCGTTCTGGACCAGCTCATGGATCTGCTGGTAGTCCGGGTTCGAGGGGCGGATCACCTCGTTGGTGAAGGCGATACTCGTCACGTCCGCGCCTTTCACCTTCCAGGCCAGATCGGCGAACGCCGGCAACAGGTCGTGCGGAATGTCGGTGGAGAAGAGGTCTCGTGACGAGGCGGCGAGTGCCTCGTACCGGGTGAGGACCCTGAGCGGATCCGCCTGGTCGATGATCGCCTTGATCACGCACCGCTGGCGGCCCATCCGCTGGTAGTCGTCGGCGCCATAGCGCCCACGCGCGAACCACAGTGCGTCGAACCCGTCCAGGTGTTGGTTCGGCCCCTGCTCGATCCAGCCGCCGGGAACCAGGCCCGCGTCGGCCTCGCCGCCCATGGCCACCCGATGGTTGACGTTGACGGTGATCCCGCCGAGAGCGTCGATGAGTTCCTTGAAGCCCTCGAGGTTGACCATCGCGTAGTAGTCGACGGGAACTCCGAGTGCGCCGCTGACGGCCAACTTCGTCGCGTCCGCCCCGGGATTGTCGCTGTCGAGGAGATCAGGGTGCTGCGCGGGGACGTTCCGGTAGACCGAGTTGATCAGCCACTCCAACTCGTTGCCCGGGCCGGCGTACGTGCCGTTGGGGTAGACCTGGGCGGGTGCCGATCCAGCGGGGAACGGGATCTTCTGCAGGTTGCGCGGGACGCTGAACATCACGGTGGCGCCGGTCCTGGTGTCGATGCTGGCGAGGATGATGGTGTCCGGTCGTACGCCGGACCGGTCCGGCCCCGCGTCGCTGCCGAGCAGGAGGACGTTGACCCGGCCCTGGTCCTTCCATGGGTTGCCCACGGCGCGCGGCGCGGTCGTCGGCCGGGTGGCGCTCTTACTCGTCGAGCCGGCGAAGACGTGCTCGACGAGGTCCTTCTGCACCCACGCGTACCGTCCACCGACGGCGAACGGAACCGCGATCATGGCGACCAGGACCGTGACCACGCCGATGGCCGCGATGCGGTGCATGACACTCATCCCCGACGGTCGCAGGACGAGATAGGTGGCCACGACGGTCGCCGCCCACGCGAGCCCGATGAGCGGGAGCACGATGGCCAGCAGCAGCAGGGTGTCTGGCCGGAGGGCCAGGTGGACGATCGCCCGCGGCTGGGTCAGTGCGAAGTAGCCGACGACGGCGCAGAGTGAGACGAAGACGAGGAGAATCGATGCGCCGGTCACGCGCCGTCCTGCCGCCCACAAGCCACTACCTGGAAGGATCGCGCCGACAAGGAGGTGACGCATTGTCGGGGCGATGGACTTGGGCGCGTTTCGAGACCGATCCCGGTTGGAATTGTGCGACGAAGTTCCACTGTTGTTCGGTGCTGGTTCGCGCATACTTCATCGTCACAGTGGCGCGAATTCGACTCAGGGATTTCTGAGAATTGAGCAGTAATTCGGCGGCTGGTAGGGAATAGTGTCGGTGCTTGTAACAGGGTCAAAGTTGCGCATCAAGGATTGAAATAGGCGCGCAGTCCGGCGGCACGATAAGCCGCCAGCGCCGCCGCAGAGGAGTCTATCCGAGTTGCGCCGACAGTCCGATCTGATCCGGAATTCCAATAGACGAACGCTTTTACCCGCGGCCAGTCCGCGGCCCGCATTCCGAGCTGGAGGAGAAGCTCTGCTTTCGCCTGTGGACTACCTGGCTTCTCCGCGACTCCCCATTCGGCGAGCATGAGCGGCTTGTCCGGTGCGAACTGGGTGGCCCAGGTGTAGAAGCCAGGCCACTCCGGATGGGTGGCGAAGCGCCGGTCCATCAGGTCCGAAACACCACCCCAGTACTGTCCGGTGCCGAAGGCATAAGGGTCGTACGCAATCCAGTCGACGACGTCATCGCCGGGATACAGGTCTCGATACCAGGGCTGGACTCCCCATTGTGGGAGTCCGATGTAGTTCATCACCAGGACGAGGTGGGACACCCCGCGTCGCTCCAGTCGGGTGACGACGTGGCGGTACATCGCACGGTAGTCCGCTGCCGTGTAACCGGACCCCTCGGTCGGGTCGACTTCGTTTTCCGGCTCATGGTGAACGGCGAAGAAGAACGGCCGGTCGTAGTTCTTCTTGATATGCGCCGCGAGCCGGTCGAGTTCGACGTTCGTCGCCCCTCTGGAAACGTCGTACCAGCTGCGTCCCGCCTCGGGTTTGTAATTGATGAGGAGCAGGCGTTCCTTTCCGGGCTCGTCAGCCAGGGCGATTTCCTGACTCGTCGGAAAAAGCTGGCCCGCCCGGTGGTAGAAATGCGCGATGTTGACGGTCCGGTCGATCTGCCTTTCGTAGTCGACCAGAGCCTCCGGCCAGGTTTCGCCGGCGACGGGATTGGCGGCGACTCCCCACCAGGCGCCGCAGGTTGGTACGAGCTTCTCTTCGATGCCGCATGAACTGTTGACCGACACGGTGGCGGTCGCAGGCGGTCGGGCAGGCTTCGTCGGTGCCGGCTGCTGGCACGCCATCGACGCGGCGAGCTCGCCGGCGACGACCACCGCGGTCGTGACCTTTCCGCGTACGTCGGCCATCTTCGGGGTAGGTCAGCTCCTTCGAGCAGGTCGAGCACATCGCCGGCGGGCATGGTCGGACGGGCCTGGGCGCGAAGCGCCCCCAACCCGCAGCGGCGGATCGGGGGCGGTTCGTCACGTATGGACGGAAAACATAGCGTCCGAGCAGCGGCAGAGGAAGACCAGACGATCGAGAAGGTCCGGACAATCCGGAAGTCGCCGGCCTCAGACCGTGCTGGCCCCGAGGGCGTCGAGGATGGCCGCCTCCACCGGCCGGGCGCCGCCACGGTCCAGGAGTCGAAGCGACTCGAGGAGTGCGACGCCCGGTTGGGCGATGACGCGGGGAGTTGTCCCGCGGTGCGGCCATGATGCAGCGTGGACGACGAAGGGATGGCAGAGGTAGACGTCTCCCGCGGCACCCGTCGCGTGTACGACCGGCCGCTGCGTGCTCGCCTCGTCGACCAGTGGACTCAGGGTCTCGCCGTCAATCCCGGCGTCTCCGCCCCGCGCCAGGACCCGGGCGGCGTCGGCATGTGAGCCGGCACGGAGCCTGGTCGGTGCGTCGTCGAGGCCGACGTCGGTGAACAGGAAGATGGCGAGGAGGCCGCGGTCTCGGCTGCGGATGTTGGTCCGCCAGGTGTCATCGACCGGGAAACTGGACTCGACATGCCACCCGGCATCCCCAGGGTCAGCCGGGTGGGGAAAGCGCACCGGGACCGTTCCTCCGATGCCGGACCGTTTCCACCAGGTGTCGCGGCCGAGGAGTTGGTCGTAGGCCTCCCACAGCGGCTGGGTGGTACCCGCCTCGGTGAAGGGGCCGCCCTCCGGGCAGTTGATGCGGGCGACCGGAGACGTCCACGTCGCGGGGTCGTCGCGTCGGATGCCCTCGCCAGCCAGTTCGGTCCAGATGACCTCGAGACAGGCGTCAACCGTGGGTTGCGGTACGGCGGCAGACACGCGGACGAACCCGTCCCGCACGAAGTCGGCGGTCTCGTCGTCGGACAGCATCGTCACTACCCTGCGGGTGGCGCCCGCATGGCGTCAAAGGGATTCGGCTTGGTGTCCGGTTGTGAAGGTCGGACGGACCTGGACCTCGCGAGGCGATGACGACTGGAAGCAGCTGCCTGTCAGCGGCGTCAGGCATGGGTGTCATGCTCATGATCGGCATGCCCGACGGGCTCGAGTTGGAAGGTGGAGTGCTCGACATCGAAGTGTCCGGCGAGACATGCCTGCAGGGCGTCCAGCAGCTGGGGCGCGTGCCCGTCGTGGAAACATCCGGCCTCGACGACGACATGCGCCGACAGCACCGGCAGGCCGGACGTGACGGTGTGGACGTGCAGATCGTGGACGTCTCGCACGTGGTCGACCCGACGGATGTGCGTACGAATGTGATCGAGGTCGAGCTCTGCCGGCGCCGCCTCGAGGAGGACGTCGACCGCCTCGCGGAGCAGGCGCAGCGCCCGAGGGACGATGACGAACCCGATCGCCATCGAGACCAGCGCGTCGGCACGGGTGAAGCCGGTGACGGCGATCACCCCGGCCGCCACGAGCACACCTACCGATGTCGCGCTGTCGGTGGCCACCTCGAGGAACGCTCCGCGCAGGTTGAGGCTCGCGGTGCGCGCCCGGTAGAGCAGCGCCACGCCCACCAGGTTGCCGGCGAGTCCGATCGCTCCGAACACGGCCATCCCGCCCGGTTCGACGGCGGTCGGCTCGAGGAGTCTTCGTACGCTCTCGAGGAGGACGTAGCCACCAATGAGGGTCAGCATCAGACCGTTGGCGGCGGCCGCGAGGATCTCCGCACGTGCCCAGCCGAACGTGTGGTGACCGGCCGCGGGACGGCTGGCGAGGAGCGTCGCACCAAGCGCCAGCGCCACGCCGCCGGCGTCACCGAGGACGTGACCGGCGTCGCCGAGCAACGCGAGGCTCCCGGTGAGGAACGCGCCGGTGACCTGAATCGCGAAGATCGCCAGGGAGATCGCGAGTGTCGCTGCCAGTAACCTCCGATGGCGCCCAGTCGCCGTCACGCCTTGAACCCCATGGCTGTGGTCGTGGCCGCGATCCGTTGCCGACGCGCGTGGAGCCTTGCCGTCGTGGACGGGTGCTCGGAACCGGCCGACCCCGGGAACGAACCGCCCGACCCGCGCCGTGTAGGCGTCGTAGTCGGCGCCGTGGACGCGACGCAGGTACGGCTCCTCGCTGCCGCGCACCTGCCGCTGGACGGTGATCAGCAACCATGCCCAGCCGGCGACGGCGAGCACGTTGGGCACCGCGAGAACCAGCCCGGCCGTGGCGACGAGTCCGGCGGTGAAGATCGGGTTGCGTACGAGCCGGAACGGTCCCGTCGTCACCAGGTCGGTGCGTTCGGTCTCGGCGACGCCGATGCGCCACGACCGGCCCATTGCCAACTGGGCGGTGAAGACCGCGGCGATGCCGACGCCCGCGAGGGCCAGGCCGGTGAGGCGTACCGCCGGCGTGTCCAGAATGGGCAGTGCAGGAAGGCCCGCCAGCTCGGCGACCGGTGCGGCCGCCAACACCAGCAGCGGGGCAAGGGTGCGCAGGCTGGCCCACCACCGCACGCGACCACCCACCGATCCGGAACGCCTGGGAGGTCGTACGCCTGTGTCGCCGGTACGCAGCAGCTGGATCAGCCCGCGGACGCCGACGACGAGGACAGCGGCCAGGGCGTAGCCGGACAAGGCGAGGACGCTGAACCTCATGGCTTCTCCCGGCGTCGGCGTCCGGGTCGGCGTGGGCGCCCGACTCGAACACCTCTGGCGGCGCTATCCGTACGTTCGGGGTGGAGGGCGTCGGTGTGTTCGGTATGGGCGACCGCGAGGTCGAGGAGCATGCGTACATGTGCGTCGGCCAGCCGGTAGTACGCCATCCGACCGTCCCGGCGGGCCGTGACGACCCGGTGGGCGCGCAGCAGGCGCAGTGCATGGGACGTTGCCGACTCGCTCAGTCCGGTCACGGCGGCCAGGTCGCAGACGCACAGTTCGCCGTCCAGCAGGGCGAGGAGCAGCCCCAGCCGGCCCGGGTCGGAGAGCAGTCCGAACACGTCGGCGGTGTCGACGAGCGCGGTCTCAGCCGGCATCCGTCCCACGACCGCCGCGACCCTGGGTGCGTCGACGACGCGAGAGGTGCAGCTGTCGTTCGCCTCAACCTGCGGTGTCGGCGTCACGGCCAAGCCCTCCGGGTCGACCTCACGGTCGAGCCCTGATCATCTGAATATCTGTTCATACATCGAGGCTAGCCCACCTGACGACAGTCGTGTCAAGCGCCCGCTCTCCTTCGTAACCTTGAGGTCGGTGCCCGGATGAGGGCGGCGTGGCGCGGCCGGGCGAGGGGCGGGATGGACGATTCCACCGCGGCGGAGCTCCTGGTCGCGGCCAGGGCTGGTGACGACGATGCCTTCGACCGCCTGGTCCGACCGCTGCGAGGCGAGCTGCACGCGCACTGCTACCGGATGTTGGGCTCCGTCCACGATGCCGACGACGCCGTACAGGAGACGCTGCTGCGTGCGTGGCGCCATCTGGAGCGATTCGAGGACCGTGGCTCGGTCCGGTCGTGGTTGTACAAGATCGCGACCAATCGGTCGCTGACCCTCATCGAGCGTCGAGGTCGCCGCGAGCTCCCCACCGATCTGAGCCCGCAGGCCGCACCGCTGGCCGAGACGGCATGGGTGGAGCCGTATCCCGACCAGCGACTCCGCTGGAGCGCTGAGCTGAGCCCGGAGGCGCGTGCCGTCGCGCGGGAGAGCGTGGAGCTCGCGTTCGTCGCCGCGCTCCAACACCTGTCCGCGTTGCAGCGAGCCGTGCTGCTGCTGCGCGACGTCCTGGGGTTCGCGGCGCGGGAGGCGGCCGATCTGCTGGACACCTCCGTCGCCGCTGTCAACAGCGCCTTGCAGCGGTCCCGGAAAGTCCTCGAGGGGCTCCTTCCGGATGCCACCCAGCAGGCGACGCTGGACGCGATGGACGACGCGACGCGTCGCGACGTCGTACGCCGGTACATGGCCGCGTGGGAGGCCGGAGACGTCGATGCCATCGTGGCGATGCTGACCGACGACGCGAGGTACTCGATGCCGCCGCTGCCCACGTGGTACGAAGGCCACGACGGCATCCGCGCCTTCCTGGTCGAGGGGCCGCTCCGCGACCGCTGGCGCTTCCTACCGGCCGAGGCGAACGGTCAACTGGCCTTCGGTACTTACATGTGGGACGAGGCGAGGGCTGTCTTCGTCCCCGGTGGCCTGGACCTGCTCGCCCTGCGCGGAACCAGGGTCGCCGAGGTGGTGTCGTTCCTCGACGCCGACTTTCCGGCGTTCGGTCTCCCGGCCGAGCTGGCTGACTGAGCCGGCTGGCTGAGGCGGACTGAGCCGGCTGACTGAGCTGGCTGGCTGAGGCTGACTGAGCCGGCTGACTGAGCTGGCTGGCTGAGGCTGATCGGTCCGTCCGCGCCGGGGGCGCCCCGAAAATCGGTTGCCGTCGTGGCGATCGTCTGCTTCTCTCGCCGGGAGAGTTGGTCGACCAGGGAGAACGAAGATGCGGCAGGCGTTCATGTCCACCCCGAATGGATTTGTTGTCTATCCAGAGGACATGACGCTTCGTGAGCACGTTGAACCTGGGGATCCTGGCGCATGTAGACGCCGGTAAGACCACCCTGACCGAGCGGCTGCTCTTCGCCGCCGGCGTCATCGACAAGATCGGCAGTGTCGACGACGGCAGTACCCAGACCGACACGTTGGCGCTGGAGCGGCAGCGCGGCATCACCATCAAGTCCGCGGTGGTGTCGTTCGTTCTCGACGATGTCACGGTCAACCTGATCGACACGCCAGGACACCCGGACTTCATCGCCGAGGTGGAACGGGTGCTGAGCGTGCTCGACGGCGCCGTGCTGGTGATCTCTGCCGTCGAGGGGGTGCAGGCGCAGACCCGCGTATTGATGCGGACTCTTCAGCGGCTGCGGATCCCGACCCTCATCTTCGTCAACAAGATCGACCGCGGGGGAGCGGGCTACGACCGGATCCTGAAGTCCATCGCCGAGAAGCTGACCCCGGCGATCATCCCGATGGGGACCGTCGACGACCTGGGCACCCGTCGCGCCGGTTTCCTGCCCTTCGCCCCGTCCGACGCGGAGTTCACGGGCAGGCTTGCCGAACTGCTCGCCGAACACGACGAGGCCCTGCTGGCGGCGTACGTCAACGACGAAGATGCGGTGTCGTACGCCCAACTGAGCGCCACGCTCGCCACCCAGACCGGACGGGCGCAGGTGCATCCGGTGTACTTCGGCTCGGCGATCATCGGCGCGGGCACGGAGGCGCTGATCGCCGGCATCACCGAGTTCCTGCCCGCGGTCGGCAGTGACAGTGATGGCCGAACCGACGATGCCGACGCAGAGGCAGAGGATGACGGACCCGTTTCGGGCACCGTCTTCAAGGTCGAACGCGGGACAGCCGGGGAGAAGATCGCCTTCGTACGCATGTCCACCGGGACGGTACGCACCCGAGACCGGCTGCGGTTCGGCCGGGACAAGGAAGGAAAGGTCACCGCGATCCGGGTGTTCGACCGCGGGTCCGCCGTCCAGCGGGCGTCGGTGACGGCCGGCCGGATCGGAAAGCTCTGGGGGCTCGCAGATGTCGAGGTCGGCGACCAAGTAGGCGAGTTCGGAGGGGTTTCGGAGTCCGGCGGCAATGCGTACTTCGCCCCACCCACGCTGGAAACGGTCGTCGTGTCCCGCAGCCCCGGTGACAAGGGCGCCTTGCATGTCGCACTCGCTCAGCTCGCAGAACAGGACCCGCTGATCAATCTGCGCCAGGACGACGTGCGGCAGGAAATGTACGTCTCGCTCTACGGCGAGGTGCAGAAGGAGGTCATCCAGGCAACGCTGGAACGCGACTACGGCATCGACGTCACGTTCCGCGAGACCACGATGATCTACATCGAAAGGCCGGTGGGCGCCGGCACGGCCGTCGAGCTGTTGGGCAAGGAGGGCAACCCGTTCCTGGCAACGGTCGGGCTGCGCATCGAGCCGGCGCCGATCGGCGCCGGCGTGGACTTCCGGCTGGACGTCAAGCTGGAGTCGATTCCCCTCTATGTCTACAAGACGGTCGAGGAATTCCGGAAGGCGCTCGACAAGACCGTGCGGGAAACGCTGCGCGAGGGCATTCACGGGTGGGAGGTCAGGGACTGCACGATCACGTTGACGAGTTCCGGTTACAACTCACCGGGAAGTACGTCGGGAGACTTCCGCAAGCTGATGCCACTGGTGCTGATGAGCGCACTCCAACAGGCCGGAACCGTGGTGTGCGAGCCGGTGCACCGCTTCCACCTCGACATGCCCGCGGACACGCTCGGTGCGATCCTGCCGGTCCTCGCCCGGCTGCGTGCCGTGCCGGACACACCGACCATTCACGGGGTGTCGGGCACGTTGGAGGGTGAGATCCCGGCGGCGCAGGTGCATGAGTTCCAGCAGCAGGTGCCGGGACTGACCCGCGGCGAAGGCGTACTCGAGTCCTTCTTCGACCACCACCGGCCGGTCAGCGGTGCGCCTCCGACCCGGCCACGGACGGACAACAACCCCTTGAACCGCAAGGAGTATCTGCTCCACGTCCTGCGTGGGGTCTAGTACTACAGCCGCACGGCTGTAGTACAAGCGACCTTCCGCGGGATTCTACGCAGCGCTGCACTCGCCTTCGTCCTCGCCGGACGGCGCGGCCACGCGCTTCTGCCTCACCGGCCACCGGCAGGTGAACACCCGCCATGCGAAGTACGCACCCATCAGCAACCAGATCGCACCCGCGGTGCCCTCTTCCAGATTGCCGCGCTCGCCACCTGGGTCGACCGTCAACGAGATGAGGTAGGCGACGATGACGGTGAGGAGTGAGCTGGCAAGCGCGAGCCCGATGCCGGCGGCGATTCGTGCGACGATGTGCCCGCGGAACGCCCCACCGACGTAGATCCCGAAGCCGAGGATTCCCGCGAGGATGCCGTATCCGCCCTCCTGGAGTTCGGGCACGTAGGTGTTGGCGGCGAAGTACACGATCACCATGACGACAAGGGCGGCGCCGCCGACGACAGCAGTCGCCGCGCAGATCCCCAGCAGTACTCGGCTTACCCACACGGTCAACGACACTCCCTGGAGTTCCTTGTGCGCCGATGGATGGAGTGCCCAACGTACCCGCCACGATCGGGGACCGGTCCCGACGTCACTCGCCTCTCCCCGCGGCCAACAGGTCAGCCATCTCCTCGTCATGCGCAGCGTGGCGGGCCCAGCCCTCCGCGGTGGCGTTGTAGCGATGATCCCTGATGGTCATGTCGATGCCATGAGCGATCAGGAATGTCGCCGCGGCGACGTTGTGGTTCACCGCGCACTCGTGCAGGATGCTGGCCGGCTCGTGCGTGCCCCAGCGGGTGTTGATGTCCGCTCCGTGCTCGAGCAGGAACGCGGCGATCTCGAACTGCCGGTTCACGCATGCCCAGGCGAGCGCGACGTCGAGTATCTGTTGCACGTTGCTCGTACCCCAGCCGAGGTTCGCCCGCGTCCGCGGACTGTTGGCGGGGAAGTGGTCGTGGGGATTACCCAGCGCGGGTCGGCCGGCGTCGTCGAACCAGCGCCTGACGCGAGCAATGTCGCCCACACCCGCCGCGTGTGGCAGGTCATCGGGCACCGGCCAGACGCGGGTCAGGAGGGGAATGAGATGAGCGTTCCCGTACTCCAGTGCGGACACGAGCGCCCGCGACGGCGGCGGCGTGGGGCGGTGGAGCACGGCGGGATCGAGATCGAGAAGGTGCGTCATGAACGCGGCGCGATCGGTCCACGCGGCGCGGTCGAGCAGCTGAACCTGAAGCTCGACGTACGAGTCGCCGAGCAGGTAGGGCTCGCTCTGGAACCAGCGGGTGAAGGCGGACAGGTCATCTGTATCCATCGCGCGCGTGAGCTGGACCAGGATGAACGCGCGCCAGGGTGAGGTGGCTGCCGCGTTCACTTCAGGACTCGCTGTCTCGATCTCCTGTCCACACAGGAACTCGACGAAGGCGGAGCGGCCCTGCCAGCGGTCGATTCGCTGGCCGAGATCGTTGTCGAGGGCGATGCAACGGTCCAACAGCACGGATGCGACGGCATCGTGGTTGAACCGGCAGGCGCACAGGAATGCCTCGTTCACCACGGATCGATCGTCGAGGTTGCCGTGGGCTGCGCGCATCGCGCCCGGTTCGTCCAGGCACGTACGGACGCCGTCGAGGTCACCCAGTGCGGCGAGAAGGGGAAGCGTCCGCGGGAGCACACCCTTGTCCCACAGGAGTTGAAGCATCCCCGCGGCGCGCGTCCTGATGACGCGCTCCCACACCGAACGCTCGACGACAGCGCCGGCATCGATGAGGACTCCCGCGCACCCCGGCCGGTTGTACATGTCTTCTCGGATCGGGTCGGTGTTGTCGTTGGCGAACGAGGTGGAGGCGTCGAGCAGGGTGTCGCCGAGATCATCGCGCCAGGACAGCAGGGCCGGGTACTCCGCGGTCAGCCGCTTCAGGTGGGCGACGTCATTGTCGTGAATGGCCCGCCTGGCCTGGACTGACGCCCATTCGAGGCCGCTTCCCGAGCGTTTGAGGACTTCCTCGCGAAGATCGTGCCAGCCGGCAAAACCGTACTCACGCGCAAGCACCAACTGGGCGTCACGCTGGGAAAGTGGCAGGCCGATGTCCGCCACCGCTGAATGCGCACGTGCGACCGCCTCCTCGTTACCGGCGGCAGTGTCGCGAGCGAGTCTCTTTGCCTGCTTGCGGATCGACTCCAGAGATGGTCGGACCGGCAGGCTCTTCGGCGTGGTCATGGCGACCTCCTTTCATGAATCGCCTGTGTCCCGCTGATATCAGGCTGAAAGAAGGTGCAGAGCACGCTACTCGAGATCGAGACAGGTGGGACAGTTCCCTTGCCGCGGGCTGGAGGCGCCCTGTGAGCGCGCTGTCAGCAGTATTGACGGGGTGCCGGGCCGCTGTCAACGCACGTGGACATACGACGCCTCGGTCAGGTGCCGACGTAGGCCGCGAGGTGCTCGCCCGTGAGGGTGGCGCGAGCGGCGACGAGAGAGGCCGGCGTGCCCTCGAAGACGATCCGGCCGCCGTCGTGGCCGGCGCCGGGGCCGAGGTCGATGATCCAGTCCGCGTGCGCCATGACCGCCTGGTGGTGCTCGATGACGATGACCGACTTGCCTCCGTCGACGAGCCGGTCGAGCAGGCCGAGCAGGTGCTCGACGTCGGCCAGGTGGAGACCGGTGGTCGGCTCGTCGAGGACGTAGATGCCGCCCTTGTCCCCCATGTGGGTGGCCAACTTGAGCCGCTGCCGCTCGCCACCGGAGAGGGTCGTGAGCGGCTGGCCGAGGCTGAGGTAGCCGAGACCGACGTCGGCCAGGTAGCTCAGGATCTTGTGTGCCGCCGGTGTTTTCGCCTCACCGGAGCCGAAGAACTCGTCGGCCTCGGCCACCGGCATCGCGAGCACTTCGGCGATGTTCCGGCCGCCGAGCGTGTACTCCAGCACCGCCGCCTGGAACCGCTTCCCCTCGCACTCCTCGCAGATGGATTCGACGGTGGCCATGATGCCCAGCTCGGTGTAGATGACGCCGGCGCCGTTGCAGGTGGGGCAGGCGCCCTCGGAGTTGGCGCTGAAGAGCGCCGGCTTCACGCCGTTGGCCTTCGCGAACGCCTTGCGGATCGGCTCGAGCAGTCCGGTGTAGGTCGCCGGGTTGCTCCGTCGCGAACCGCGGATCCCGGTCTGGTCGACCAGCACCACGCCGTCGCGGCCGATCACCGAGTCCTGGATCAGTGAGCTCTTGCCGGAGCCGGCGACGCCGGTGACCACGCAGAGCACCCCGAGCGGGATGTCGACGTCCACGCCCTGGAGGTTGTGCGTCGACGCGCCGCGGATCTCCAGCGAGCCGGAAGGTGGACGCACCGATTCCTTGAGGGTCGCCCGGTCGTCGAGATGGTGGCCGGTCGTGGTGTCACTGCGCCGTAGCCCTTCGACGGTGCCCTCGAAGCAGACGGTGCCGCCCTCGGTGCCGGCGCCGGGGCCGAGGTCGACTACGTGGTCGGCGATGGCGATGGTTTCGGGCTTGTGCTCCACGACGAGTACGGTGTTGCCCTTGTTCCGCAGTTGCAGCAGCAGGTCGTTCATCCGCTCGATGTCATGGGGGTGCAGGCCGATCGTTGGCTCGTCGAAGACGTAGGTGACGTCGGTGAGCGACGAGCCGAGATGGCGGATCATCTTGGTGCGCTGTGCCTCACCACCGGAGAGGGTGCCCGCCGGCCGGTCGAGGGAGAGGTATCCCAGCCCGATCTCGGCGAACGAGTCGAGAAGGTGTTGCAGCCCGGTCAGCAGTGGCGCCACCGACGGCTCCTTGAGCTCCCGGATCCACTCGGCCAGGTCGCTGATCTGCATCGCGCAGACGTCGGCGATGTTCTTGCCCCTGATTTTCGACGACCGCGCCTCCGGGCTGAGCCGGGTCCCGTCGCACTCCGGGCAGGTCTGGAAGGTCACCGCCCGCTCGATGAACGCGCGGATATGCGGCTGCATCGCCTCGACGTCCTTGGAGAGCATCGACTTCTGGATCTTGGGGATCACGCCCTCGTAGGTGAGGTTGATGCCCTCGACCTTGATCTTGGTCGGCTCCTCGTAGAGCAGCTTGTGGAGTTCCTTCTTGGTGAACTTGCGGATCGGCTTGTCCATGGGCAGGCCGGCTCCGCCGAAGATGCGGCCGTACCAGCCGTCCATGCTGTAGCCGGGGATCGTCAGCGCACCCTCGCTGAGCGACTTGGTGTCGTCGTACAGGGCGGAGAGATCGAAGTCGGTGACCGAGCCCATTCCCTCGCAGCGCGGGCACATGCCGCCGAGACGGTTGAAGGTCGCCTTCTCGGCCTTCGTTTTCCCGCCGCGCTCGACGGTGATCGCACCGCTGGCCTTCACCGAGGGGACGTTGAACGAGTAGGCGTTGGGCGACCCGATGTGCGGTTTCCCGAGCCGGCTGAAGAGGATGCGCAGCATCGCGTTGGCGTCGGTGGCCGTGCCGACTGTGGAGCGGGGGTTGGCACCCATCCGTTCCTGGTCGACGATGATCACCGTCGTCAGGCCTTCCAGTACGTCGACCTCCGGCCGCGACAGTGTAGGCATGAACCCCTGCACGAAGGCGCTGTAGGTTTCGTTGATCATCCGTTGCGACTCCGCGGCGATCGTGCCGAACACCAGCGAGCTCTTGCCCGAGCCGGAGACGCCGGTGAACACCGTGAGCCGGCGCTTCGGGAGCTCGACGCTGACGTCCTTGAGGTTGTTCTCGCGCGCACCCTGCACGCGGATCAGATCGTGAATGTCGGCAACGTGCAGCCCAGGCGCCTGCCTGTCCGTCTTCTTGGCCTTGCTCATCGTGTCTCCATCTGTGAGGCGGGGGCGCCTTCGGCGTCGCCTGGCTCGATCCAACCAGCTTCGGGCAGTACGTCTGGTACTTCATGTCTCGGGTGCGGTGCGTCGCCCGCCGCGCCGCTTGGCGGCATACGGCAGCACGACAAATTCGGACCGGTCAACAGCAGCAAGGCCTGACGGGTCAGCGGAGTTCCTGGATGCGGATCAGGTTGCCGGCGGGATCGCGGACGGCGCAGTCGCGGACGCCGTAGGGCTGTTCGGTGGGTTCCTGGACGATTTCGGCGTCGCTGGCTTGGAGTCGGGTGAAGGTGTCGTCGAGGTCGGGGGTGGCGAGGTTGATGCCGGCGTAGGTGCCTTTGGCCATCATCTCGGTGATGGTCCGGCGCTCGTCGTCGGTGATGCCGCATCCGGGCGCGGCGGGCGGTTCCAGGACGATGGAGGTGGCGGGCTGGTCGGCCGGGCCGACCGTGATCCAGCGCATTCCGTCGTATCCGACGTCGCCCCGGACTTCGAAGCCGAGGGTGTCGCGGTAGAAGGCCAGGGAGGCGTCCGGGTCGGTGTGTGGGAGGAAGCTTGCGTGAATGGTGATGTCCATGGTGGTCACGCTAGATGCGGTTCGGGGGTCGGTGCTTCTCGATTCCTGATCGGTCTGGTCACCTGTTTCGCCACGCACGGCGGCATCCCAGTCGTGCGTGCCGCCTGGCGCCGGTAGACGCTGGGGGGCACGCCGACCAGTTCGGTGAACCGGGTGCTGAAGGTGCCCAGTGAGGCGCAGCCGACTGCGAAACAGACCTCGGTGACGCTGAGATCGCCACGACGCAGCAGCGTCATCGCGCGCTCGATGCGCCGGGTCATCAGGTAGCTGTACGGTGACTCACCGTAGGCGAGCCGGAACTCGCGGCTGAGGTGCCCGGCCGACATGTGCGCGCCGCGGGCGAGCGCCTCGACGTCCAGCGGCTGTGCGTACTCCCGGTCGATCCGGTCGCGGACGCGGCGCAGCCGCCCGAGGTCGTGCAAGTGCTGCGCCGCGGCGGGTCTGCTCGTCACCTACGAAATCGTGCCACGTCGCACCGGAGTCGCCTAGCGCCCCTGGTGTCCCACGCCGCTCTGCGTCCGCTCTGGTCGGTCTGCCCGTTTTCGTCCTCGAACCGTTCAGGCTGCCTCGATCACCACCGGCGTCCCAGAAAGCCCTCAAAGATGTCCGGGAGGCGGTGTCGGATCGGGGCTGGGGTGTTCGTGGAAGGGGTGAGCGGCGCCCAGAGGGGCGCGGCCAAACCACAGGAGATGATCGGGATGTCAGCGGAGAACGTGAGCGCCACCCTGACCGTCGCCTTGCCCGCCGCGAGGGTGTTCGCGGTGCTGGCGGACCCGACGACCCATTCTGCGATCGATGGCACCGGCTGGGTTCAGGAACCTGTCGACAGGGCGCCGCTGACCGAGGTGGGGCAGATTTTCCGGATGGGCATGTACCACGCCAACCATCCGGACGGCGGCTACCAGACAGCCAACAAGGTCCACGTGTTGGACCCGCCGCGCGCCCTTGGCTGGCTGACGGGGTACGACCCCAAGGGCGACGGTCACCTGGAGTTCGGCGGCTGGATCTGGCGTTACGACCTGGCGCCGCTCGGTCCGTCCGAGACCGAGGTCACGCTCACCTACGACTGGTCGGCGGTGCCGCAGTACATCCGGGAGTACCTCCAGTTCCCGCCGTTCGGTCCTGATCATCTCGCCAACTCGCTGCACCACCTGGCCGAGCTTGCCGCACTTGTCGCACCAACGTCCCGGACCTGAGGAATGGAGAGCATCATGACCGCTACCTACACATTCGACGTCTTTTCCACCCTCGACGGCTTCGGCGCCCACAGCGGCGACTGGGGCGGCTACTGGGGCAAGCAAGGTCCCGAGTTTCTCGACCGTCGCCTTGCTTTGTACGACCGGGAGCAGCGGATGGTCTTCGGGGCCAATACGTATCGCGCGCACATGCAGATGATGGCCTCGGGCATCGAGGAGTCCGAGCTGAGTGACCCATGGGTCACCCGGATGAGGGGCCTGCCGGCAACGGTGGTGTCGACGACACTCGAAGGACCGCTCGACTGGCCGGACGCGACCGTCGTGAGCGGCGACGCCGTCGACGTCGTTGCCCGGCTCAAGGAGGAGTCCGAGGTGCCGTTGCGCTCGCACGGCAGCCTGTCGTTGAACCAAGCGCTGATGGCCGCCGGCCTGGTCGACCGCGTCCAGGTGACGGTCTTCCCGGTGATCTGCGGTCAGACCGGGGAGGACCCGGTCTTCGGGGGTGCGGCCGACTTCGACCTCGAGCTGATCGAACACCGGACGCTCGACGGCCACACCCAGGAGCTGATCTACCGGCCCACCCTGCATGGCTGAGTCCGTCCATGCACCCTCACCCCGTCAAGCAGCCGACCTGACGTGGAAGGTCCCGCTGACCGACATGCCGACCGGTCTCATGCGTCCAGTGCCTTCGAGCGCGATTGCTTCAGCGTCCAAACGCCCAGGCCACCATCAGGGGGAGCTCGGCCTGCCAGAACGGGTCGCCGTGGTTACCGACCCGCTCGGTCATCACGACGTCCGCACCGGCATCGCGTAGCGCGTCCGCCCACCGGGTCGCGTTCTCACAGAACCACGGCTCCAGTGTGCCGGCGACGAGGTAGGTGCGCGGAAGCGGGCTCGGCATCTCGGCCGGCGGGCGGTAGCCGCCGCCCGGGGAAGCGGAGAAGACCGCGCCATAGATGTCCGGATGCCGAAGCCCCATGGCGAGGGAGAGCTCTGCACTGGCCGACACGCCGCACACCGCGGTGCGTTCGGCCGGCAACGTGATGCCGAAGTGCGACCGCACCCAGTTGCGGACGTCGGAGACGAAGAAGCTCTCGTGGGCCGCGAACCGGTCGGCGTCGAACGGCGGTGAGTACTCATGGATGCGTACCATCTCATCCTCATCGTCGGTCCGGTAAGCACCGACGATCATCGTGGGCGGTACGTCGGCCGCCTCGAGGTCACCGCCCCACTGCGAGATCAGCTGACCGTCACCGGCGAACACGACTGCCTCCGGCGGATCCGGCGGCACGTACACCGTGACCTGCCGCCCGCCGTCGTAGTCGAACGTCTCGGTGACGAGCTCTCCCGCTATCCGATCAGCTGAAGCTGGTTTTGGCGCCACTTCGGCACCAGCAGGCCCTACGGCTGCTTCGTCATCCATTGATCGCACCTCGATCCTTGAGAGTTGGTACAGGTCTATCGGCGACACGCGTCTCTGACAGCGGCTGCAGTTGCGCTGATGTGCTCCCACCAGTCCTCGCCACGGCCCGGTTGTCGACCGCTGCCGTAGCCGAAGCACGCGAGGTACATCGGTCGCACGTACATCACGCCCTCGAGCCGCTCGAGCTCGTCGTCGGTCAACTCGACGTGCTGGCAGTACGCGCGCACGGCAGCGTCGATCCACGCGGCATTGTTCCGGGTGCCCCACATCAGATAGGCGAAGTCGGCAAGGCGCGGGCCACGCCCCGAGGCCTTCCACTGGATCGCGACCGGCCCACGCTCGCTCACGATCACGTGGTCGTGGGCGTGGAGGAGGTTGCCGTGGACCAACGCCTGCGGAAGGCCGTGTCCGTCGTCCGCTGAGCGCACCCGGGTGCGGAGTGGCTCGAATGCCTTGCGGCCGGTCGCCGCGACCTTCGCCTCGGCGACATCGAGGAACGAGAGGGCGGCGAGCACGTCCTGACGCGGACTGCCCTCACGGGTTGGGTCCTCACCGCTCGCCCCACCGGGGCGGCTGACGGACTCGTCGAGCGGCAGCGCGTGCAGCCGGCCGAGCAGGTCACC
Organism: Actinopolymorpha sp. B17G11; assembly: GCF_040196095.1. NCBI lineage: Bacteria > Bacillati > Actinomycetota > Actinomycetes > Propionibacteriales > Actinopolymorphaceae > Actinopolymorpha > Actinopolymorpha sp. B17G11. The sequence goes on along the minus strand of NZ_JBEFTW010000007.1, from coordinate 84,555 downwards.
CATGATGGTGAACCTCTCGGTATCCGTGGGTCCCCTCGCCGTGCCGAGCTGACCGCCGGTGACGAACTGCGTGACGAGGACCGATAAGCCGTCGAATACGGACGCCGCCTCGTCGACCGCGAGCCCCTCCGCCGGGTAGTGCTGCCGCTCCAGGAACCGCAGGATCGCCGCGTCGCCCTCGGCGCCAGCCCGAGGGCGAGCCGGCGGAAACACACGCGCAACCCACGGGCCGCCGTCGCCGCGCTCGACGCGGAAGACGTGATCGTTGTGGTGGCTGACCTTCGTCGCCGCGACGGCGTCGACGCCGTAGTGATCCCTCAGATGGACGAGCAGGCGCCTAGCGATGGGCTCGTGAAGCGCGTCGGAGCGCCCGTCGTCGGTCCAACGTCGCCAGGCGAGCCGCCCTTCGACGCCCTCGAGGTCGGTGAGCGCTTCGGTGTAGAGCTGGCCGTTCTCCTGCGCGTGGCGCCGGACAACCTTCTTGAAACTGCCGTCCTTCGTCATGGCCAAGCCTCCTCATGACACCCCCGTCCCCCAGCGACGCGGTGTTCAGAGATGGCCTGTGACATCGACGACAACGACGACCGAGAGGCAGTTCCCCTTCGCCGAATGGAACCCCAGCTGGGGCGGACGTTCCACGGCTCGGCGACCGGTCGGCGCCGTGGCGGCATTGTTTCCGGCAGGCGCAGCCCGAGTCAAGTACTCGGTCGCATATCGAGGCACGTCCCGCTGAGGGCGCGCGGAGCCTCGCGAAGATGCGCCCGCTGCAAGAAATCTAGCCCGCCCAGAGGATGTCAATGATCCGCAGAGTCTCGGTCTGCTCGTGAACGACGAAGGTCAGCATTCCCTGATGTCTGAACCAAAGAATGCGACTCGCACCGCCGACTGCCCTGGGCGCTCCGGCACCGCGTCCCAGGGATCCTCGAGAAGCTGAAGAAGACGCTCGAGCAAGGGGCCGTTCCGCACGTCTTCGGGCAGGCCGTTCAGCTCGTAAAGTGCACGCCCATGGAAGCCATCGAACTTGTGGGTCACACCCGGCCTTTCCAATCGGCGGGGGTGTAACGAACAAAGGCGTCTTCGCGCCCGTGGATGGCGTCTTGTACCGCCTCCTCATATCCCGGCCGGGCGTATGCGATCGCGCGCAGGCGCCACTGCCGCAAGAGACGACGCACTTGCTTGAACCGTTCAAGATCGTGAGCGGCGTCGAGGGCCTGATCGTACTCTGCCCGGAACTGGGCACGATGTGGCGGCGGAAGTAGTTCGAAGATCGCGGCCGGGTCGTCGCCGGGATCTTGCCGCCCGACAGCATCGAGGAACTCGACGGTCATGGGCACAATCTACAGGGACACCCAGGACGGCGCCCTCCATGGGAAGCACTGATCCAGATGGACGGAACAGCGGTCGCGTCGAGGCCTCCTCAGCCGTCGGTGTGCGCGACACCGATCGGGCAGGCGACACCGGTGGAGTGCACCGGGCAGCAGCCGTTCGGCACCTTGTGGAGGTACTGCTGGTGGTAGTCCTACCGCTCAGGAGGTAATACGCACGGGTTTCTTGATCTCCGGACCGGTTCGGCAGGTCCCGGGTTGGACGGCGTCCGGCAAGGTGGTATCGCGATGGCCTGCACGGCTCGGTTAGCCGACCCACGTTACGTTGAAGATCGTAATGAGCTCAGTGGCCTCGTCGACCTTGAAGTACATGATGCCGAAGCCACCGAAGGTCGTATGGCGGAACTCGGGCTGATCCATGTATAGAACGCGCGCACATCCCACGGTTCCTCGATCAGCTCGACGGTTCTGGAGACCAGTGCATCAAGTGCCTTGGTTGGCAGTCCCTTCATCTCCGCCAGTGCAGCCACGTGGAGCTCCACGCGATAGGTCACCGGCCGTCAGCCCAGCCCGGAAACGCCTCGTCCATCGGCACGAACTCGTCTCGCCGATCCTCGCGCACGGCACGTTCTGCTTGCTCGAACGCGGGACTGGAGACGGCGATCGCGTGCAGCCTCCATCTGCGCAACAACTCTTGGAGCTGACTGAATCGCCAGACCTCGTGGGCTGCATCGAGGGCGCTGTGATATTCACTCAGAAACTGCGCATGCCACTTGTCGGGGAGCGTGCGCAAGATGTCGGCCGGGTCGTCCCCGACCTCGTGGAGCGGCTCGGCCGTCATGCCCTCATGCTATCCCTAGATGGTCTGACATCCGGAGATATCGGACAGGCGGCACCATCTCAGGCCTCCCCTTGACCCACGCCGATCGGGCAGGCGACACCGGTGGAGTGCACCGGGCAGTAGCCGTTCGGCACCTTGTGGAGGTATTGCTGGTGGTAGTCCTCGGCGTAGTAGTAGTCGCCGAGCGGGGTGATCTCGGTCGTGATTGCGCCGTAGCCGGACTGGGCGAGCGACTTTTCATACGCCTGCTTCGACGCCTCGGCGGCGACGCGTTGCTCGTCGCTGGTGACGTAGATCGCGGAGCGGTACTGCGTGCCGACGTCGTTGCCCTGGCGGTAGCCCTGGGTCGGGTCGTGGTTCTCCCAGAAGATCTTGAGCAAACCGGCGTAGGAGATCCGCTCCGGGTCGAAGACCACCCGCACGACCTCGGTGTGGCCCGTGCGGCCTGAGCAAACCTCCTCATACGTCGGGTTTGGCGTCGTTCCACCCGCATATCCGGAGGAGGTCGACCACACACCAGGCGTCTGCCAGAAGAGCCGCTCGGCACCCCAGAAGCACCCGAGGCCGAAGACCGCGACCTCATAGCCTTCGGGAACGGGACCTTCCAGCGGCGTGCCCAGCGTCGCGTGGGTCGTGGGCACAGGGAACGGCCGCTCGGCCCGGCCCGGCAAGGTCTCCTGTGGCTTGGGCATCTCACGCATACGGCCGAACAGTGCCATGGTCAGGCCTCACTTTCCGGTGACGGCGATCCTTCCTTCAGCGTAACGACCCGCTGCGACACCGGGACGTCGTGATCGCCGCCTCGGACTCCACATCCTTGGTGGTCAGCGACGGGTCGCCGTCCGTCCGCGGCGATGCATGAAGAAGTCGTACGGCAGGCCGAGACCCTGCTCGGGTACGGGATCGGTCCGGCCGGCCAGCAGGCTCGATCGCCGGCGGTCGAGTTCAGCTGACATCCGGGCGAGATCGGCTGGGCGCCGAAGTGCCTGGTCGCACCGTTCCGCCGGATCGTCACGCAGGTCGAAGAGTCGTGGCGCGGGATCGCGTGGCCGGCCGTAGAGATCGGGCAGAGGGAGACCGGCCGCGTCCGCGGCGTACGGCACGATCACCTTCTCCGTGGTCGTACGCAGCGCCGCCGACGCCTGCCGCGTCGACTCCACGGACACGACGCTGGAACGGATCTCGCTCGCCGATCCGTTGATCAGGGGCACCATGCTGCGTCCGGTCAGGTCGTACGCCGGCCTGGGGATGCCGCTCAGCTCACACAGAGTGGGCAACACGTCCTCGTGCGAGACCATGCCGTCAACCCGACCTTGCCCCGGGCCGGATCGGTCACCCGCCGGCAGTTTGAGGATCATTGCGAGCCGGGTCACGGCGTCATAGAGACCGTGATGGTCGAAGTAGAGGCCGCCCTCGCCGAAGCACTCGCCGTGGTCGGAGACCAACAGCAGGAGCGTGTTGTCCCAGCTCTGATGTGCCTTGAGGCCGTTGATCAACCGGCCGATCTGGTGGTCGACCTGGGAGATCTCACCGTCGTACTGCGCGAGAACGTACGCATAGTCGTCCGGATGGCGCAGGTTCATGTCGGCGAGAAACGCTTCGTAGTAGTCGGGATGGATGGCGCGGACCTGCGCCATGTCGACGGCCGGCATGCCCTGTGGCCCGGGGGGCATCTCGCCCGGCCGATAGTGCATCTCGTCATACGGCGGCAACGGGCCGTAGGGCGTGTGCGGATCCCAGTAGTGGATGAACAGCAACAAGGGCTTGTCGCGGGGCTTGGTGGCGAACTCCAACGCCCGGTCGGTCAGCTGCGTGCTCTGGTCGCCGAACGGTTTGTAGAGGAATCCCGAGTAGTGGTCGTAGCCTCGGGCGAACCACGTGCCCTTGCCCAACCCCTGCACGACGAGGTTGTCAAGCGCCACTGTCACATAGCCGGACTCCTTGGCCAGTTGGGGGAGGAGCTGGATGTCCTCGTCGAGATGCACCTGCGCCGGATGCGTGACCACCCTGTGCTGGTAGGGGTGTAGGCCAGACAACAACGTGGTGAACGACGGCGTGGTGGGGATGCCGGCCGCGTACGCCTGGTCGAAGACGACCGACTCGGCTGCCAGGGCGTCGATCGCTGGGGACGTCGCGATCGGATAGCCGTAGCAGCCGAGATGGTCCGGGCGGAGCGTGTCGACCGCGACGATGACGATGTTCGGCCGGCGGTCCACATTCTCGTCGTCGTTCACCGGAGGTACCGCTTGTGCACTGTCATGTGGGGCTACCGGGGTGCGTTGAGTTCGTTCGGGTCGGGAATTCCGGCCGCCTGGCCCACCCGCTGGGCGAGTGGCGTCGCGCCCGGGCCGACCTTCTCGTCGGGTTTCGGTGTCCCGATGTTGGTCGCGCACATGCCCTGGTCCGCGACCGGATCGGAGTCGCGGCCGGTCTCGGCGAGCCGTTTCGCCAACCAGGCGTCGAGAACTCCCTCGAGCTCCGCCACGACGTCCGGTCGGTCTTCTGCGATGTTGTTCTGCTCGCCCGGATCGGCTTCCAGGTCGAACAGTTCCTTCATCGGCCGGCCGTGCCGATCGGGTTCGATCGACCGGATGAACTTCCAGCGGTCCGTACGCACGCCCCGCTTGACCTGCCAGGTGGCCTCGGAGAGGAACACCTCGGTGTAGTTGGCGTCGCGGACGCCGTAGATGGAGGGAAGCAGGCTGATCCCTTCCATGCCTTCGGTCTGCGGGATGCCGACCAGGTCGAGCAGGGTCTGCGTGACGTCGAGGTTCTGCACGAGGCCAGGAACGCGACGGCCCGCCGGCAGCTTGCCGGGCCACGACATGATCAACGGGATGTGGACGTTGCCCTCGTAGAGGCCGTGGTGGTCGAAGTAGCCCAACTGCTCGTTGAGGACCTCGCCGTGGTCGGCGGTGATCACCACGATGGTGTCGTCCTTGACCGGCTCCAGGGCCGCGAACACCTTGGCGAGATAGCTGTCCATGTAGCGGATCTCACCGTCGTACAGGTTGATCACGTGTTCGGCGTCGGTGACCCCCGGCATCCAGTCGTGGAAGTACCACTTGAACGGCTCCCAGGTCCACGCCTCGTCCATGCTGTGGTTGGCGGGATCGTACGGATCGCGATCGCCGTCGGTGTAGAGGTCCTCGTAGCCCGGTGGCGGGAGGTAGGGCGTGTGCGGGTCCCAGTAGTGCAGGAAGAGGAAGAACGGCCGCGGATCGGCCACCACCTCCTCGATCGTCGGGAGCGCGAGGTCGGTGACCGTCTCCGCCTTGCGCAGCACGGTGGGATCCGACCGGTCCCACTGGTAGGTGCGGTAGTGCTCGAAACCTCTGCTGAAGTGCCGGTTCATGTTGTCGACGGCCGCGGTCACGTAACCGTTGTCGGCAAGGATCTCCGGCAGGAGCTTGATGCCGTCCTTGATCGGCACTCCGCCGCCGATGTTGACGATGTCGTGGGTGATGGCCTCCTTGCCGGAGAAGAGCGTGGTGAAGCTCGGGTGGGTGGGGATGTTCGGCGCGTAGCAGCGTTCGAAGACCACACCGGCGTTGGCGAACGCGTCGAGGTTCGGGCTCGTGTCCCGGTGGTATCCGTAGCAGCCGAGGTGATCCGCGCGCTGGGTGTCCAGCGCGATCAGCACGATGTTGGTCATCCGGCGACCTCCTCGACCGTGCCACCTTCGAACGAACGGATCGCCGCCTCGATGACCTCCTGCGCGGCGAGACCGTCAGCGCCCGAGCCATCGAGCGGACCGCCGGCCTGGACCTGGGAGACGAAGGCGTTGATGCGGTTGGAGAACGTTTCGCCGAAGCCTTCCATGCCGCCCATGATCGGGTTGTCGACCACCAGCTTCTCCGGCGACTCGCGGGGGAAGAACTCCAGGCGTTCGAAGACGTTCTCGATCACGAAACGTCCCTTGCTGCCGGCGACTTCGCAACGCTCGATCGGGTGGTAGCGGCTCGCGTCGTAGCTTCCGGTCAGGTGCCCGACGGCGCCGCTGGCGAACTGCACGTTGATCGAGGCGTTGGACCAGATGGCGCGGCCCGGTCCCTTGTGCAGGAACGCCTGCACCTTGCTGATCGGTCCACCGAAGTAGCGCATCACGTCGATGGAGTGTGGATGCAGCGCCCGCAGGTGGAACCATGGCGAACTCTCGTTGGGATTGTTGATCCAGAGCGCCATGTTGACGAAGAGGATGTCGCCGAGTTCGCCGTCCTCCTGCAGTTTCTTCGCCCGCGCGGCGGCCGGGGTGAAACGGTGGTTGAGGTTGACACCGAGAAGGACGCCGGCATCCTTCGCCGCCTGAACCATCTCTCGCGCTTCGGTGAGATTGTTGGAGATCGGCTTCTCGACGAGGACGTGTTTGCCGGCCGCGATCAGCGCCATGGTCGGGGCGTGGTGGTGGCCGCCGTTCTCCGGCCCGGCGGTGGCCACGCTGACGGCGTCGAGTTCCTCGGCGTCGATCATTTCCTCGAGACTGTGATAGGCCGGTATTCCGTACTGCTTGCCTACCGGGTCGACGCGTTCGGGCAGCAGGTCGCAGACCGCCACGAGTTCAGCATCAGGGTTGTTGGTGTAACAGCGGGCGTGGTTCTTGCCGATCCCACCCAGCCCGACGATACCTACCCGGAGCATGGGCCCTCCCAATCTGTTGGCACTGGACGTCTGGATACTGGACGTGTCGACGCTGGACGTCTCGATCCTGATCGCGTCGATCCTGAGTATGCCGGCGCGGCTCTTGTCGGCGCGGGTGGTGCGTGCGTTGGTCCTGCCACGCATCCCGTGCGGTATCCACTAACCGGCATTGATCTCCTGCAGGCAACGGTGGAGATATCCGCGGCTCTCGGCGGCGATACTGCTCGCCTGGGCGGGGGAGTACGAACCGGCGCCGATCACCTCGAGGTTGAGCGGCCCGTCGTAGCCCACCTCGGCGAGGGCGCGCAGGGTGGCCGGGATGTCGACCGTTCCGCGCCCGGGAATCTGCGTCGGCGGCGGACCGACCTTCTGCTCCCGGCTCGCGCAGTCCCGGAAGTGTGAGGTGACGATCCGTTCACCCCAGCTCTTCGCGATGTCGTCCGGGTTTTCGTCGGCCCGGAACAGGTGACTCGGGTCGAAGTTGAGCCCCAGCGCGGGATGGGTCACCTCGGAGGTCAGCCGCAAAGCGCTCGCGCCGTTGTAGATCGCCTGCCCCACATGGGGTTTGACGGCAAGCGTCAGGGAGTACTCCCCGGCCAGTTCGGCGAGCGTGGCGAGGTGGGCGATCGCCTGCTTCGTGGACTCCTCGTCGCCGGTCTTGCCGCCAGAACCGACGTTGACGATCGGGATCTCGAGCCTGGTCGCGAGGTCGAAGATCCTTTCGAGCCGGTCGCGGTCGGTGGTGGCGGCTTCGATCGCCGTGGCGGTGAGGCCGTTGTCGCCGAGCAGGGTGGTGAGGCGTTTGATGGCGCCGGTGTCATTGTCGGGGGAGATGTGCTCGCACATGCCTTTGATCGCCGCGAACTCGACGTAGGAATATCCGGCGAAGGCGATCGCCTCGACCGCGGATTCGACGTCGACGGACGCGAACAGGACGGTATTGCATCCCAGCTTCATGGGACAGCATCCTTTCTCAACAAATTCGATCCTTCTGCCATCGGATGGATTCGTCCCATTCGACATAGCGCAACGGAAGATCGCGCCAGTACCACGTCGACTCGTCATCGGGCCAGGTGGCATAGATCTCGTCCCACGTCGCGACACCGCAGTGCACGTCGAGGGCACGTCGTTCGATCACCTCGTGCAGGGGCTGGTAGCGGAAGTCGCAGGAGAGGCGAACCCGGTCGGGCTGGCCGTTGGGCAGCGCCTTGTGCACAGTCCGGCTGGAGAACGTGAGCACGTCGCCCGCCTCGAAGTCCCCTTCAGCCCATGTCAGGTCGAGGTTGCAGAGGTAGGCCTCCAGCCCGCCGGCCCCGTCCGCGGCCTTGTAGGACAGGAGCCCGTCATGGTGCGAACCGTCCAGCACGGTGAGGCCGCCGAGGCTTCGCGGGCAGTCGCCCAGCGGAAGCCACGCTGTCCATACGTTCGGGCTGCCCTGGACGTGGATGAAGTCCTGGTGCGGTGGGGTGGGGTTGCTGTCGCCGCGCGGCACCATCATCCGGGCGATGTTGCGAGGGTGCCGGAGGACCGGCGCGTCGAAGAGTGCGGCGTACAACGCCTGCAGTCGTGGGTGGTCGGAGAGTTGGTGGAACTCCCGCACGTGTTGCGCGTCGCGGTAGGCCGCCGGTGTCACGCCGACACCGCAGAACTCCGTCTCGGCCGGATCTTCGCGTTCGTACGCAGGGACGTCCGCGATCCCCTCGCCGACTGGTGTGCCCGGAGCGAGCCAACCGTGTCGGTCGATGATCTCGAGGAACCGCTGGCGTACGTCGAGGACCGCCGAACGAGGCAACAGCCCGCGCAGGAAGAGGTAGCCGCGCTCGTCGGCGCGGGCACGCAGGGCGGGCGGGTCGCCGAGCAGGTCGGAGGAGTCGAGGAACGGCGTCGTACGCGTCGGGCCGGTGGTCGTCGGGGCCGTCATCGAACGCTCCGGGGTCGGGATCGGTCGCTCATGGTCGCGCCAGGAACGGGTCGGAAGAAAATCGTTTCATCCAGCGTCGAGGGAGGTACGCCGCGAGTACATGGCCTGACCGGTCTTGGCAGCCGGAGTTCGCGTGGACGAACTTCGCCCTTCTGAGACCTCCACGGTGCGTCGGCGACGACCGACGCTGGGTCTCAGGTGACGACGGGCGTGAGGTCGGCCGCGGGCCGGTGCGGACGTCCGCCTCGGGGGCGACCTCGCCGCTGGTCGGGCCGCGCGGCGAGGGTGGCGGACACGTCGGCCAGGCGCACGACCGCCTCGGCGAGATCGGTTTCGGGCAGTGCGTAGGGCAGGCGCAGGAACCGCTCGAACGCACCATCCGTCCCGAATCTCGGGCCCTCCGCCAGCCGCACGCCCTGCTGGCCGGCGAGCACCGCGAGGGTGCTGGACACCGGGGCGTCGAGCTCGCACCACAGGCTCAGGCCACCGGGCGGCAGCTCGAACCGCCAACGCGGCAGGTGAGCGGCCAGAGCCTCGGCGAGTGCCGCCCTTCGGCTGCGTACCATCGATCGCCGCTCGGTCAGGATCGGCCCGTGCCGCACCATCAGCTCGGCGGCGGTCAGCTGGCTGAGGATCGACGTACCCAGGTCCGTCACCGCGCGGACGCCGAGCAACGTCGGCACCAGCGACGCCGGCGCGCGGAGCCAGCCGACCCCGAGGCCACCCCAGTAACACTTGCTGGTGCTGCCGACGAGGAGGACCCGGTCGTGCCGGTCGTACGCGGCGAGCGGGTGGGGCATGGAGTCCGGCTCGACGTCGAGGGCGAGGTCGACCAGTGTCTCGTCGGCGACGGTGAGAGTCCGGGTCCGCGCGGCGGTCGCCGCGACCCGCTCGCGCGTGCTCGCCGACATCAACAGGCCGGTCGGATTGTGGAAGTCGGGAACGAGGTAGGCGAGCCGCGGCGCGGACTGGCGCAGCGTCGCCTCGAACATCGCGACGTCCCAGCCGTCGGGGCGCAGCGGGACCGGCACTGCGCGGGCCGGCACCTGGCGGATCGCCTCGAGGACGTTGGGGTAGGTGGGGTGCTCGACGAGGACCCGATCGCCCGGACTCACGAACGCCCGCAGGATCAGCGCGAACGACTGCAACGACCCGCCGGTGACGAGGATCTGGTCGGGAGTCGTCGGCAGGCCCCGTTCGGTGTAGCGGTGGGCGAGCAGCTCACGCAGGTTCGGCACACCGAGCGGGGTGTAGCCGTGGCCGCGGAGGTAGGTCGGCAGGGCGTAGGTGGCGGCCTCGACGGCCGCGGCCATCCCGGGCGGCGCGGGCAGCGCGGCCGCACAGAGGTCCAGGGCCTCGTCGTCGGGATCGGCCGCGGGCATGATCGCCCCGCCGCCGGGTCCGAGGCCGCCGTTGGTGCGGTGGGTGGTGCCTGGCGCGCCGGCGCCCGGGGGCACCTGGATGCGGCTCGCCGCGCCGCGCCGGCTGGCGAGGAAGCCGGACTCCCGCAGGACGCCGTACGCGGCGGCGACGGTCGTGCGGCTCGCACCGAGCGCGCGGGCGAACTCGCGCTCACTGGGCAGCCGGGTGCTCGGTGGCAGCCGGCCGTCGAGAACCAGGAGGCGGATCCGGTCGGCGAGCGCGCGGTAGGAGGGCCCGCCGTGATGCCAGGAGCCGAGCATGTCGACGAGCTGGTTCGCCGTCGCGGAGCGATCCAACATGCATGCCACTCTCACACGACTGGCTCTGGAATACCAGGCCAGTTGTGGGTGAGGATCGCAGACGTGCCCGCTGAGTCCCGCAATGTCAATGACAAGTCCGCACACAATGCCGCGCCCATCTCCGCCCATGCGGTCGAGTTCGCGTCGAGCCCGCTCGCCGCTCTCCGTGAGGGTCGGCTGACCCGCCGGTTCGTGCAGCTCTTCCTCGGCCTGACGCTCTACGGCGCCTCGATGGCGTTGATGATCCGTTCGACACTCGGCCTCGACCCCTGGGACGTGTTCCACCAGGGGCTCATGGAGCACACGCCACTGTCGTTCGGGGTGATCGTGATCATCATCAGCGGTGTCGTGCTGCTCGCCTGGATTCCGCTGCGGCAGGTGCCCGGGATCGGCACCGTCTGCAACGCCGTCGTGATCGGGATCGTCGTCGACGCCACCTTGCTCGTGCTGCCGGCACCGGAGTCGATGGCGCTGCGGATCGTGTTCATGGTGTCCGGCATCGTGCTCAACGCGGTCGCGGGCGGTGCCTACATCGGTGCGCGCCTAGGCCCTGGACCTCGCGACGGGCTGATGACCGGGCTCGTCCGGCGCACTGGACGATCGGTCCGGCTCGTACGTACGGTCATCGAGGTCACCGTGCTCGCGATCGGCTGGCTGCTCGGTGGCACGGTCGGTGTGGGGACGGTGCTCTACGCCGTGAGCATCGGCCCACTCGTCCACATCTTCCTCCCGCGGTTCACGGTGCCGGCACCCGTGGCCAGCGCCTCCGCGCTGGACGAGCGGCAGCGAGCCGTTGGATGAGCGTGTCCCTGTGGCAGCGAGCCGTTGGATGAGCGTGCCCCTGGGCAAAACCGTCTCATGGGTCGGCATTGCCGGGCGATGGCCGCTCCCGGACGTCGCGCTGGGTAGCCTCAGGCCATGAACGAGCAGCACCACGGCTTCGAGACTCTGGCGATCCACGCGGGCCAGGAGGCCGACCCCGCGACCGGCGCGGTGATCACCCCGATCTTCGCCACCAGCACCTACCGCCAGGACGGCGTCGGCAAGCCGCGCCAGGGCTATGAGTACTCGCGTACGCAGAACCCCACCCGGGCCGCGTTGGAGGAATGCCTCGCCGCGCTCGAACACGGCGCCCGCGGCCTCGCCTTCGCCAGCGGCATGGCAGCCGAGGACACCCTCCTGCGTACCCTCTGCAAACCCGGCGACCACGTGGTCATCCCCGATGATGCCTACGGCGGCACCTACCGGCTCTTCGCCAAGGTCGCCGAGCCGTGGGGCCTCGCGCACACACCCGTCCACGTCGCCGACGTCGACGCCGTACGTGCGGCGCTCAGATCCCGGCCGACCGCGCTGCTGTGGGTCGAGACGCCGACCAACCCGCTGCTCGCCGTCGCCGACATCGCCCGACTCGCCGAGGTCGCCCACGAGGCCGGCGCGCTGCTCGTCGTCGACAACACCTTCGCCTCGCCCTATCTCCAGCAGCCGTTGACGCTCGGCGCCGATGTCGTCGTCCACTCCACGACGAAGTACGCGGGCGGCCACTCCGACGTGGTGGGCGGCGCGCTGGTGACGGCCGACGCGACACTGGGTGAGCGGCTTGCGTACGGCCAGAATGCGATGGGTGCGGTGGCGGGCCCGTTCGACGCGTGGCTGGTGCTGCGGGGGCTGAAGACCCTGGCCGTACGCATGGAACGCCACAGCGACAACGCCGAGCGCATCGCCGCGTACCTCGCCGGCCATCCGAAGGTCGGCCAGGTCCTCTATCCGGGCCTGCCCGAACACCCGGGCCACGAGGTGGCGGCGAAGCAGATGCGGCGGTTCGGCGGGATCGTGTCGTTCCGGCTGGCGGGTGGTGCCGCGGCCGCGATCGAGGTCTGTGAGCGGACGACCCTCTTCACCCTCGCCGAGTCCCTCGGTGGCATCGAGTCGCTGATCGAGCATCCGGGACAGATGACGCACGCCAGCGCGGCCGGGTCGCCGCTGGAGGTGCCCGACGACCTGGTGCGGTTGTCGGTGGGCATCGAGACAATTGACGACCTCCTCGACGATCTGGCGCAGGCGCTCGGCTGACCGGCAGTGCCCGTTCGGCTGACCCGGCCTGCCCGTTCGGCTGACGCGCGTGGCACGAACCCGCTGGAGTGCCGAGGTGCGAACCGCCGAGATGGCCTCATGCTGCAGGAGGAACGACGATGAGTGAGAGTACGCCCGCGAGCCCGAACCCGCTGGCCTGGTGGGAGATCCAGGTCCCTGATCTCGACGTGGGTCAGGCGTTCTACGGTGCAGTCTTCGGCTGGACGTTCGAGCCGTTCGAGGACGGCTTCGTGGTGGCGAAGACGGCCGACGGCACGATGGTCGGCGGGCTCGACACCTCCGCCGGTGACGCCCCTCCGGCGGGCCGCCGCGTCCACGTGTACTTCCGGTCCGACGACCTCGAAGCCACCCTTCGTGCGGTCCAGGCGGCGGGTGGCGCGGTGGTGCAGCCGCGGACGCTGATCTCGCAGGAGTACGGCTGGTTCGCGACGGCCGCCGATCCGTCGGGGCTCCAGTTCGGTCTGGTCACCGACAAGCCCGCGGGCTCGACGGCATGAGTGAGGGCTGAGGCCCACTCCTACCGTCCACGAGCGTCCCCGGCGGCGGATTCCTCTGCTGGCGTTCGGCCACCACCCTCTACGCTTGCGCCGGTGACGATCAACGACCTGACGGCGCGGGCGATGCGGGTCCACGCGCTGTACGACGAACTCAACCACCGGCAACGCGGCCGCACCTGGAACCGGGAGGAGTTCGTCCTCGGATTCATGGGCGACGTCGGGGACCTCGCCAAGCTCACCATGGCGGCCGAGGGTGCGCGCGACATGCCGGGGGGCCGGGCCGCCCTCGGGCACGAGCTGGCCGACTGTCTCTGGTCGGTGCTCGTTCTCGCCCGGCTCTACGACGTGGATCTCGACGCGGAGTTCGAGCAGATGACGGCGAAGCTCGCCGCTTCGCTCACCGACCGTCTGCGCGAAGGCTGAGACGGCCTCTGATCAGGCGCGGGAAACCGGGGTCAAGCCCGGCACGGACCGCACGGTTCCCGTACATGATCATGGCGCGAGGGTGTCCGGACCATGGCGAGGGTGGCGGTTGGCCTGGGGCGGCGGCCCGCTTTCCACGTCCCACCAGCGAGTCGGCACAGGTCGTTCCGATGGTGTCCACGACCGCCGCTCGTGCGTCGCACGAGGTGGCTGCCGCGCGGTATGACTAGCTCCATGACGAGCCCCACCACCCCCCAGAACCCGCTGCGGATCGGCGTCAAGCTCGCCCCGCAGCACACCACCATCGACGAGCTCCGCGGCGTATGGCAGCTGGCCGACGAGGCCGGATTCGACAGCGTCTGGAACTTCGACCACTTCGCGTCCATCGGCAGCGACGACCCGTCGGGTGACGTCTTCGAGGGCTGGACCCTGCTGGCCGCGATGGCCGAGGGCACCAGCCGGGTACGCATCGGCTGCATGGTCAGCGGCAACACCTACCGGCACCCAGCCGTACTCGCCAAGATGGCGGTCACGGTCGACCACCTGTCCGGCGGACGGCTGGACTTCGGCCTCGGCGCGGCGTGGGCGGAGGTCGAGCATTCCATGCTCGGCCTGCAGTTCGGGACCGTGGGCGAACGCATGAACCGGTTCGAGGAAGCCTGCGAGATCATCACGTCTCTGTGGACCCAACCGACGACGACGTTCGCCGGCAAGCACTACCAACTGTCCGACGCCCTCTCCAACCCGAAGCCGGTCCAGCGTCCGTACCCTCCGTTCTGGATCGGCGGCAGCGGGCGCAAGCGCACCTTGCGGATCACGGCGAGGTACGCCGACGCGTGGAACGCCGCGGGTGGGTCGATCGAGGAGATCGCCGAGCTGTCCGGGGTCCTCGACCAGCACTGTGCGGACGTGGGACGCGACCCCGCCGCGATCCGGCGCACGGTGCAGGTCCGGTTCGGCGAGAACCTGACCGACCCGGCGGACCTCCTGCCGGTCGTCGAGTCCTACGCCGGAATCGGGATCGGCGAGGTGATCGTCGTCCTGCGCGGCGGTGACGCTGTGGCGCGGGCGGAGAAAGTCGCGACCGTCCTCCCACGGCTGCGGTCGATCGGCTGACCGCGCAGGTGTGACGGTGCGGCCGGGTCGTCGCTACCGCCCCGGGCAGCAGTACGTATCCGCAGGGACCTGTCCGAAGAATCGGTATCCATCACCGTTCAGCGAGTTACGGACAAGTCTCTTCGCCGCGGGATCCGCCGGCGCCGCCACCGCAGGGTTGCGACGGTGCACGACCACAGGGCCAGCGACAGGGCGAGGAACCTGAGACCGCCTGCCAGCTGCTCGGGGTAGACGACGCCGGTGAGGTAGTGGTCGATGAACCCTCCCCGCAGAAGGGGTTCGCCTGCTCTGCCGCGTGCCCAGTTCTCCGTCGCGGTGAGGGGGCAGGCGAGCGGAACCAGCGTGCCGACCAGCCCCCAGCACACCGCAGCCAGATGAGGGCCGATGGCGCCAGGCCAGCGCCAGCCAAGAAATCCGCCGAAGATGACGTAGGCCATGAAGGCGAAATGCGCGGTGGCGGCGGCCACGACGAGGGCCCGGAATCCCATGGCAGCCACCTCCAGCCGGCTGCGAGACCGAGAGCACTCTCTCCACTATCGCACCGCGGGCGTGAGGTGCGGTGGCCGCGCCGCCGCCACCTTCGCGATCGCGTTCATGATCACGGGGGAGGGCGCAGAGTGAACGTGTCGCCGGCAAGGGAGCGGATCAGGTCCTCGTCGACGTCGTGGCCCAGCCCCGGGCGGTCGAGCGGCACCGGCACCTCTCCGTCGTACGCCCGGATCGGCGGATCCACCACGTCCTGGGTGTAGTACTTGTCCGAGCCCGAAACGTCACTGGGCAAGGCGAAACCGGGCAGGCTGGCGAGCGCGACGTTGGCCGCGCGCCCGATCCCGAACTCGTGCATCCCCCCACACCAGACCTGCCACCCCCCGGCGACCGCGCGGTCATGCGCACGTCGTGCCGGCGTGATCCCACCCATCCGGGACACCTTGATGTTGAGGATCTTCGCCGCATCGAGCGCCATTGCCGTGTCGAGCTGATCAAGGTCGTCGATGGACTCGTCCAGGCACAGTGCGGTGTCAAGACGCGCCTGCAGGCGTGCGTGCGCGGCCAGGGCTCCCGGCGCGAAGGGCTGTTCGATCAGCAGCAGGTCGTACGCGTCGAGGGCCTGGAGCGCGTTCAGATGAACGGGATCCTCGTCGTACGCGCCGTTGGCATCGACCTGCAGCGCGAGATCGGGATAGGTGCCGCGGACCGCGCGGACCGGCTCGGTGTCCCACCCGGGTGCGATCTTGAGCTTGATCCGCCGGTATCCGTCGTCGAGATGGTGGCTCACCTGGGCGAGCAGATCGTCGACGGTGGGTTCGATGCCCAGGCTGACGCCCGCTGGCGCGCTGGTCCGGGTGCCGCCCAACGCGCTCGCGAGCGACATGTCCTCCCGCCGGCACGCGAGATCCCAGCAGGCCATGTCGAAGCCGGCCTTGGCGAAATTGTGTCCCCGGATCCGCGCCCACGCGAGGTCGGCCTCCCACGGCGTCGTCCACCGGTGCGCGAGTACGGCAGGTGCAAGGTGGGTGGCCAGCATCCACCAGCACGTGTCGACCGTCTCCGCCGAATAGAACGGATCGCTCGGCGACGCGATCTCGCCCCAGCCCACGAAGCCGGCCGTGTCTTCGAGTCGGACCAGGATGTGTTCGAGGTAGGACTTGCGGTGCGAGCTCGTCTCGAACTCGTGCACCAGCGGCAGGCGGACCCGGAACGCCTCCACGCCGACGAGGGGAACCGCCGCGCTGTCGTTCGTCGGTGCCTGGCTCCTCGGGTCGGGTGCCTTGGCCCCCTGCGTGGTCGGCTCGGGTGCCGTCGGATCCGGGCTCTCTGGCTTCTGGCTGCCTGGTTTCTGGCTGGCTGGTTCCGGTGTGGCTGGGTCCGGGCTCATCGGGTCGTCCTCCGTAGCTGGCTCACGGTCGTTGCGTCCTGTCGCCGGTGGCGGAAGGTGAGCCCGGCGCGGCAGGCGTGAGACCGATGCTCGCGGATGCCGGCCGGAGCCGGTACCACGCCGAGTCCGTGTCGTCGGCCCGGCACGACACCCCGACGTATCCCTGGCCCAACGTTCGTTCGAACGCCGTACTCACCGCTGTCCGCACCTGCTTCGCACGGTCCGGTTCACGCGCGACGTCGGACCACGAGCGCGGAATACCGATCAGCATGTCCGTGCCCTCCCGGACGAGTTCGCCCCATCCGGGCAGGCGGGTCGGAACCTGGTCCACGGCCGGTGGCGACGGCGGCCCCGCAAGGTCCCACTCCACGATCAGCCGGTCGCTCGGGTGGCCGTGGTCGCGCCCCATGTCCTCGACACCGTAGAGATTGGGGACGAACCACCTCGCCCGTGCCCCCAGGACGTCGAGGTTGAAGTGCCCGTTACCGGCGCGAACCGGATCGTAGGACCAGCGCATGGTCGTGATTCCGGTGCCGAGGACGTACGCGCGTTGGCCGGACTTCAGCGCCCGACCGACCCCGCGCCCCTGCCACTGCGGATGCACCACAGCGGCCTGCGAGTAGTGGTAGACCTCACCCGAGGTGGCGTCCTTCCCCACGAATCCGTACGCGAAGCCAACCAGCCGCTCGCCGTCGAACGCCCCGATCACCGAACCACCGTTGCGGCGCAGTGCCCAGAGCAGCCGCGGGCTGACGGCGGGCGCGCTCGGTCCGAGTTCGAGGACAGCGCGGTAGAGCTCGACGCTCGCCTTCATCTCCGCCGGCTGTTCGAGCGGACGGACCGTGAGGGAGGGCCCGGCAGCGGTGTCCATGAAGCTGATGCTTTCACTGGCCGCGAACGCGGCGCCGACGCCCCGCCCTGCCGACGCCCCGGCCTGCCGACGTCCAGGGCTGCCGACGTCCAGGGCTGCCGACGTCCCGGCCTGCCTCGTCGGTCGGTTGACGTCCCCGACTCGCCGCGCAGACGGCGCGGAAAAGAATCGGTGACACGCCGGGCGTGGTGCCACCACTTCGGGGCTTGGCCATGAAATCCTCAGCCGCCGCTCGGTGTGATCCATCCGCCCCCGCCAGCCGATGTCTTTGTCGCACCACTCCGCTAGGCTTCGCGGCGATCTGTCCTGTTCGCGATCCGACCGCCGGTCGGGGTCGCCCTGAGGGCCAACGCGACACCCGTCGGCACGGAGGACGACTGTGGTCACGAGTGAGTCCCGGCTACGCGGAGCTCTCGACCTGCTGTTCACCGACAGGCCCGTGCTGGATGTCTACTCTCACGGGCCGTGGGCGGTGCCCGATGGCCTCCTCGACGAGGCGGCGGCCCGCATCGACACCCTGGTCGCCGATCGGCGATCGGCACAGCTCACCCTCGGCAAGCAGCCCGGACTGCGCACCCCGACCCCCGCCGTCGTCGCCGACGTCCTGGGCATGGTGGCGTTCCTCTGCGGTGACGCCGCTGTGCGCGCCGGCGTATGTCGCCGCGTTGAACACGACCTGGTCGAGCGCTTCCGGATCCATCCCGTCATCGAGGCCGAACCCGACCGCCGCTGGGTGGCACAGGGATCCTCCTGGCGGCCGCCCGGCCGGAACCTCTTCCAGGCCGCCGGAGACGACCGCGCCCGCCGCACGGTGGCGCTCGACCTCACCACCGAAGCGCTGCAAGCCCTCGACGGTGTCGTCCCACTGAACGAACGTCGGCAGGCACTGTTGCATCTGTACGACGAGGCACGACGCGACGCCGACCTGCTCGAGGCAACCCTCACCACGCCGTACGTCCGCTCCGAGTGGGGCCGGCTCGAGGAACGCTGGGCCGAGCTCGCCGGCGACGACCTGGTGGCCATCCTGCCGGAGCTCACCGGACCGGTCGGCTACCTCAGCTGGATCGTCGACGGCTGGATCGCGGCACACGAGCGACTCGGCACCCTTGTCCCGGGCGGCGGCGACTCGACCCAGGCGTTCGTCTCGTTGCTGATCCAGGCCGGTATGACCGAGGCTCCTGCCGAGCTCGCGGTCGGGGTCCGGGGCGAGCTGTACTCCCAGGTGCAGCAACAGTTGCGCGTCGTCCTGCGGACCTGGAACGCCGAGGCCTGGCGGCGCCGGGTCCGCGACTGGCTCGCGAGGGCGCTCGTCGCCGGCGAACTCGAGCTCAGCCGCGCCTGGCTCGACCTTTCCGTACGCCTCACCGGCGCGGTCCAGGGTCTCCCGGGTGCTCCGGTGACCCCCCGCCCGTGCCTCGTGCCCGTCGACTGTTTCCAGGAGGACGTACGCCGGCTCTTCCGGGTACGCCGGGTGCGGCACCCTCTCACCGGATCCAGCTCGGTGGCGGGGTGGGTGGCGGCTGATGACGCGTTCCCTTTCGGCGTTCAGGCTGGCGGTCGGCTGCCCGAGGAGGAGTTCGCTGGCGAGAGTCTCGACTCAGGCCCGTCCCCGGGGGAGCGGCCGGGCGATGAGGTCGCCGTCGAGCAGGCGGCTGGAGAAGGGGCGCGTGCGCAGGAGTCGGCCGCGGCGTCGGCTCCCCAGGAGGCAGGTGCGCGGGACTCTGCTACGCGAGGGGCCGCTGTCCGGGAGTCGGCCAGCGACCAGCCGATGAGTGAGGGCGCTGGCGCCCGCCGGGACCATGCCCCGGCGGAGCGGGCCTCACTCGACCCGGCTCCGGTGGAACCAGGCCGGGTGGAATCAGGCTCGGTGGAACCAGCCCCGGTGGAACGAGCCCCGGTGGAACGAGCCCCGGTGGAACCAGCCCCGGTGGAACGGACTCAGGGAGACGTTCCTGGGGAACCCGTCGAAGCGGACCGGACTGGCGCGAGCCGAGCCGACGGTTCGGCTGCCGAGGGGCACCCGACTGGAGCGGATCCGGACCAGATCACCGCTGGGCACGACCTGCCAGAACACCCCGACCACCCCGCAGCGTCGGAGCGGCCCGCACGACCGGACCAGCCGGCCAGCGCGACACCGGCCATGCAGCCAGACCAGCCCGCGCGGGTCGAGAAGGAAGGCGATGCCGGAGCTCCTGCACGTGCTGGACAGGTGACGCCTCCCGAACGGCCAACGCGATCCGAGCAGCAGGGTCAGGCTGGTCAGACCGCGTCTTCGGACCCGGCAGCGGCCGACACCGCAGCAGGCCCTACCGGCGTAGCTCAACCGGAACGAAGCACCCGCGAACCGGCCCAGACCGAACGTGGCCGACGCGCCGTCGCTGGTCGTCAGTCCATCGCGGAGTCGGAGGCGGGGACATCGTCCGTCCCGCCCGAGCAGATCACGGGAGCCCACGCCAAGCCCATGCCACCTGAGGGTGGCGACGCGACCACGGTCTTCTCCCAGCAGATGCTCGGACTGATCGGGCCGTCGACCCCTCCGCAAGGACGCCGAGCGAACGAGTCTGGGCGAGGCCACGCCGACACTGGTCCGCACGGGGCATCACACGGCGCCGGATCAGAACACGACCAGCACACATCCTCCGAGGCTGTGGCCGGTCCATGGGGGTTCGAGGCGTTCGCCAGTCACGGCCAGCACCCCGACAGTCCTGGCCCGGACCACCAGCGCAACGGGGTCCGGACACCGGCCGACCGGTCCGCTGATCCGATTCCCCCGCACGCCGGTGGACAGGGAACCGGTGGACAGGGAACCGCCGGACACGGCGGCGCCGGGGTCTCAGGGGGTCACGGTGGCTATGGCGGCACGGCCGGCCGGGGCGCACCGGCCAGTCAGGGCGGCCCCGACGTACAGAGTGGGCCCGACGTACAGAGTGGGCCCGACGTACAGAGTGGGCCCGACGTACAGAGTGGCGCCGGTGACCAGCTCGGCTATGGCGCCCAACGCGGCTCTGGTAGCCAAGCAGGCTCTGGCGGGCCGGCTTTCCCCGCTCCCGTGGCTCCGCCCGCGAGCCCGGTCGGCAGCCCGAGCAACGACTTCGCGTGGTACAACGCCACACCGCCCGGCGACTACCGTGAACCGGTCGAGGTCGAGTCTGAGCCCGCCGACTACGCCATGTGGACGCGTCGCGAGCCGACAGGCCCGCGCGCCCAGGTGCTGGCCCTGATCGACAGCATCGTCGGCCAGCCTGCCCTGGTCACCGCACTTCGTGAGTCGGTCGCCGCGCCCGAACAGGACCTGCGTCTCCTCGTCGCCGGACCACCCGGCACCGGCGAGGGCATGACCGTCGACGTGCTGTCGAAGTTGGTGACGGCGCGCGGGTTCGACGGCACCGCCATCACGATCACGTATGAGCATCTCGCCCGGCTCGATCCCACGACGGCCGTCGGGCAGTTGCGTGAATGGGTGGACGGTTGTCTCGGCGAACGCCTGCTGGCCATCGAAGACCTCGACCAGATCATCAGCGACGGCGCCCGTGGTGCGGCACTGGCCGAGGAACTGCACCGGCTGATCAGCATCTGCGGACCTGACCTGCAGGTTGTGGTGTTCACCGGGCCCGACGGATACCGCCGTCTGGTCGACATCAACCCGGCGCTCGCGGCATGGTGGCGGGTTGTCCGTACCCGTGACTTCGACGCGGGTGACTACGCCACCATCTTCGGGCGGGTCGTCGAGCAGCGGGGCGCGGTCGCCACGGACGATGCCGCCCGGCGGGCGGGTGACATGTTGGCCGCCACGCCTGCCGAGGGCCAGCTTCGCAACGCCAGGTTGGCCGCCTACCTCGCCGAGATGGCTATCGACGCGGCGCGCAGGCGTACGGACGGGTCGTCCCCACCGATGGTCGACCTCGCCGACCTGCCACGGTTCGAGTCCGAGCCACCGCCACCTCAGCACGTCGCCGACGGTCCCCAGCCTGGGGCATACTCCCGACTCGGCCGGTTGCGCTGACCCCGCCGAGGTCCGCTCGGCGCTTGCCCCAACGGCACGGCGACGGGCTGGCGGAGTCGCAGGACGGAACGCCTCGCTCGGCACCCCCACGATTCGCCCGGTGGTCGGAACGTGCGTGACAGCCGGGTGGGGGATGACCCCGGCGAGCTGTCTCAGTACTCCGGCGAGCATACGCCGAGCAGGTTCGCCCAGCTCTCCGCCAGGCGTACGGAGAGAAGCTGCGAGCGGCTGCCGTCTCCACTGTCGAAACGCAGCTTGAGCGTCGCCGGACCTTCGATGGGTGCCGAGCAGTCGTGTGGCGCGAAGCGCAGCCGGACCGTTCGTTCGCGGCCGACCGGGATCTGCCGGTCGGTGTCGGGCGACGCGGTGACGTTGTTCAGGTGGATCCATCCGGCCGGGAGGTCAGCGGCGCGGAAGGTCAACGGTCGACCGCCACCGTTGAAGACCTCGAGCGCGACCGACACCCCCTCTGGGCCAGGCGTCACTTCCTGCCCGACGAGCCGAGGAACTCCGCGCCCAGGGTGCTGGTCGCACACCGCAGGTGTGAGGTCGTAGAGGGTTCCCGCCGACACGTCCATCGTGTCCGCCGCGCCGACGAACGGCCTGACCAGCATCGGAAGGGTGATCTCCGTGGCCTTGGCAGCCCGGGCCGGCACACAGTCGGTGACCTGCCAGGTCAGGGAGAGTGTCGTACGACCCTGTGCGGGCAGTTGGATCGGATTCTGTGCATGCACGGGGTGGCGGGCGGTGTCCCGAGCGCCACGGAACTCCATCCCGGCCAGTGGCGGCAGGTCCGGTGTGATCTCGAGGTGGTCATCGCCGCTGTTGGTGAGCTGGATGTCCAGCTCGACCGTGTAGCTGTCCAGGAAGGCCGCCGGTGCCGCTTCGGCGCGAACGGCGGAGCTGGTGAGACGGGCGAACAGCAGCAGACCCGCCACGAGGAGTACCAGGGCGACGGCGACCGGGCGGGCCCAGCCGGGACCGCGGCGCGGGGGATCGACCACCTCGGCCACGTCGGGTGAGGCGTCGCGCCAACCGCTGTCCCATGCCATGGCACCCGTCCCGTTCCAAGAGCCCGACTGGATCAACGAGCCCCTACCGACAAATGAGCCCGGCCCATCGATGTACCTGTCGTGATCGGTGTACCCGTCTCGATCTATCGGAGCCGTTTCGATAAGGAGGAGCCGTCTCGATCAATGGAAGCCGTCTCGATCAATGAGCACAGTGTCGTCCTCCTGACAAGGGTCGTGGCAGCACCCGGCAAGATTGCTGGCATGACCGACGACACCTCCGGAGTTACCAGCGAAGGCACTTCAGGCCAGGGCGCGACTCATCGGCCCGACCAGAACGACCCCGGCAGCCCCACCGAACGGCCCGCCGACTCCAGGGGGCCGGATTCCCGGTCGCCGGATTCTGGGTCGCCGGATTCTGGGTCGCCGGATTCTGGGTCGAGCACCGGTGCCGGCCGGATGAGGGACGAGTCGGCCGCCCCGGTGCTCGCCGTGGACATCGGGGGTACGAAGATCGCGGCCGGTCTCGTGTCCGCGCAAGGCGACGTCCTGGTCAGCGACCGGGCGCCCACCACTCTGGGTCCTGACGACGGTGACCTCGCCATCTGGGAACGATTGCATACCTTGTGCGAAAGCGTTCTGGACGCTGCCGGGCGGCCGGCCATCCAGGGCGTGGGCGTAGGTTGTGGCGGTCCGATGCGCTGGCCCGCCGGCGTGGTGTCGCCGGTGAACCTGCTGCCCTGGCGGGACTTCCCGTTGCGGGATCGGTTGAGTGCTGCCTACCCAGGCGTGCCGGTCCGGGTGCACAACGACGCGGTCGCCGTCGTCGTGGCCGAACACTGGCGGGGCGCCGGTCGCGGAGTGGCCAACATGCTCGGCATGGTGGTGTCCACCGGCGTCGGTGGTGGGCTCGTACTCGGCGGCCGGCTCATCGACGGCCGCAGCGGCAACGCTGGCCACGTCGGCCACATCGTCGCCGACCCGACCGGGCCGGAGTGCGGCTGCGGGGGGCGCGGCTGCGTCGAGGCCATCGCTCGAGGGCCGGCGCTCGTCACGTGGGCCCGCCAGCAGGGCTGGCGCCAGGACGACGAGGCGGCAACGGCCAAGCATCTCGCCGACGACGCGCTGGCCGGCGACAAGATCGCGCGGAAGGCGTTCGAACGCGCCGGGCATGCGGTCGGTATCGGCATCGCGTCGGCCGTCGCGCTCTGTGACCTTGAGCTCGTGGTGGTCGGTGGCGGCGTCTCCCAGGTGGGCGGCCTGCTGTTCGAGCCGCTCGAACAGAGCCTCCGAACGTACGCCAGGATCGAGTTCGCCCGGGACGTGGTTGTCAGGCGCGCGAGTCTGGACCAGAACGCCGGCATCGTCGGAGCGGCCGCGTTCGTCCTGGCGGGCGATCAGTACTGGACCCCCGGATGACCGACCGGGGTGACCGGCTGGGATGACTGACCGGGATGACCAGCTGGGGACCGGCTGGGATGACCGGCTGGAGTGACGGCCGGGAGTACCAACCGGGTGACCATCCTGTGGCGAGCTCGGCGCGCCGCGTTCCGGGTGTTCGTTCCCGGGTAGGAGCCCGGCATGATCACCGGGAGGGCTGGTTGGTGGGGTCGGCTGCGTCGGGTGGCGGCGCGCCTGTCCGGCCGAGCGGGCCGCCGGCCGAAGGCCCCCGCCCGTCGCGGTGGCGAGGGCCCCACCCGTGACGTGGACGCTGCCCGTGACACTGGCCCCGCCCGTGACACTGGCGCAGCTCCCGTTCCTCCCACAGACGCTGGTCCTGGTCCTGGTGATGTGGAGCGCCGGGCACAGACCACGAGCACGGCCGCACCGCGCGGCCGCGAGGTGGACATCCCACACGGCGTTCTCGTGGCCAGCGAATGGTCGTGGCGCCTGCTGTTGATCCTGGCCGCCGCCGGGGTGACGGGCTACTTGCTGCTCCAGATCAGCATCATTGTCGTACCCGTGCTGATCGCGGCCCTGGTCACCGCGCTGATCGTTCCGGTCACCGACTGTCTGCACCGCTCCGGGCTGCCGCGCGGGGTCGCCGCCGGTCTGACCCTGCTCGGCCTCATCATCGTCGTCCTCGGTCTGCTGGCGCTCGTCGGCCAACAGGTCGCGACCGGTTACCAGGGGCTCTACCGCCAGGTTGTCGACGGGATCGACCAGGTACGTATCTGGCTCATCCGCGGTCCGCTGAAGTTGTCAGAGGCCGAGATCGACAACGCTTTCCAGTCGTTGGGCGAGCTCGTCACGACGAACCAGCTCACCGAGGGTGCCCTCCGAGTGAGTACCACGGTGGGTCACGTGGTGGGCGGGCTCTTCCTTGCGCTGTTCACGACGTACTTCATGCTGTACGACGGCGAACGCATCTGGCGCTTCCTCGTCGGCTTCTTCCCGCGGTCGGCGCGCGTCCTCGCCGACTCGTCGGGGCGGCGCGGATGGGTGTCGCTGACTGCGTTCGTCCGGGCGACAGTGATCGTCGCGTTCGTCGACGGGGTGGGCATCATGATCGTCGCGCTGGTCCTCGGCCTGCCGTTCGCCGTTCCCATCGGGGTCCTGGTGTTCCTCGCGTCGTTCGTTCCGATCATCGGTGCGCTCGTGTCGGGGGCGGTCGCGGTGCTGGTCGCGCTCGTCGCGAAGGGACCGTTCGTGGCGCTCATCATGCTCGGCGGCGTCCTGCTGGTACAGCAGCTGGAGGCGCACGTGTTGCAGCCGTTCCTGCTGGGAAGGTTCGTCCGGCTGCATCCGGTGGCGATCCTGTTGGGAATCGGTGCCGGTGCCTACCTCGCCGGCATCGCGGGTGCGCTGTTCGCCGTACCCCTCGTGGCGGTCCTGAACGGCATCGTCCGGCACCTCGCGCAGGAGCGTACGACCGCGGAGACGCGACAGATGCCGGCGCCACCGCCAGGTTGACCCGCGATCGCCACCCGTCGGCCCATGACAGCGATCGGCGGGCCCGGCGGTCACTAGCCGCGCGGACCCGCCGACTGTTGCTGGGGCGCGCTGCTGCTAGCGGGAGCGGGCCATTTCGGGTTCCGTGCCGCCCTCGGGTGCCGAGCCGCCGGCCGTCGGTTGGCCGGTCGCGAGGGGGAGCTCCTTCAGGAACAGCACGATGACGAACGCAGCGAGCGCGAACGGCACGCCGGCGAGGAAGACGTCGTGCAGGGAACGTACGAACGCCTCGATCACCGGCTCCTTGAGCGCCGGCGGGAGGTTCTGGATGGCGGTGACGTTCTGGGTGGCGCCCTCAGGGATCTGCGCCGCAGCCCGCGCGGGCAGTTCCTCCGCCAGGTGGGTCGACAGCCGACTGGTGAGGATGGCCCCGAACATCGCTGTGCCGATCGCTCCGCCCATGGTCCGGAAGAACGTCACCGAGCTGGAGGCGGTGCCCATGTCGCGCATCTGCACGGAGTTCTGGACAGCGGTCATGATCGTCGCCATCGTGAGGCCGAGCCCGAATCCGACGACGTAGGCGTAGAGCCCGATCGTCCACAACGACGAGTCCGCGTGGAGGCGGGACAGGAGCCACACACCGAACGCGATGATCAGGCCGCCCATGACGGGGTAGATCTTGTACTTCCCGTTGCGGGTGATGAGCTGGCCGGATCCGATCGAGGACGTGAAGATTCCCGCGACGGTGGGGAGCATCGCCAGCCCGGAGGCCGTCGGCGACATGCCCTGGACGACCTGCAGGTAGAACGGCAGGTAGATGATCGTGCCGAACATCACGAACCCGGCGAGCAGCCCGAACGCGTTGCTCACGGTGAAGACCGAGTTGCGGAAGAGCCGGAGCGGGATGATCGGCTCGGAGGCACGCGACTCGACCAGGACGAAGAGCAGGACGAGCACGACACTCGCCCCGAGCAGGGCCAGCGCCCATCCCTCGGTCCAGCCGGCCGACTCGCCCCGCCACGACAGGTACAGCAGCAGGCAGGACACCGCCGCCACGATGGTGGCCGCGCCGAGGTAGTCGATCTTGTGGTTGCGCCGGATCTTCGGCATCCGCAGGGCGTACGACGTGACGACCAGCGCGGCGGCGCCGATCGGCAGGTTGATCCAGAAGATCCACCGCCAGCCCGGGCCATCGGTGAACCATCCGCCGAGCAGAGGTCCGGCGACGCTGGAGACGCCGAATACGACGCCGAAGTAACCCTGGTACCGGCCGCGTTGGCGGGGCGGGATGATGTCGCCGATCACCGCGAACGCCAGCGCCATGAGGCCTCCGCCGCCGAGGCCCTGGATGGCCCGGAAGGCGACGAGTTCGAGCATGTTCTGCGAGAGCGCCGAGAGCACCGAGCCGACGAGGAACGTCCCGATGGCCGCCTGGAACATCGGTCGGCGGCCGTAGAGGTCGGAGATCTTGCCCCACAGCGGAGTGGATGCCGTGGACGTGAGGAGGTAGGCGGTGACGACCCAGGACAACTTGTCGAGGCCGCCGAGTTCGCTGACGATGCGGGGGAGTGCCGTACCGACGATGCTCTGGTCGAGTGCCGCGAGCAGCATGCCGGCCATCAGGCCGCCGAGCACGATGAGGATCTGCCGGTGGGAGAGGTACGTGTTGCCCTCGACCTCCGCCGGTGCCGCGCCTGCGGGCACGGCCGCCGGTGTGCCGGGTGCGGCCGACGCGGCGGCCGAAGGGGCGGATGCGGCGGATGCGGCGGCGGGTGTGGTCGAGGGCGGAGGTTGCTGCTCGGTCATCGAATGGTCTCCTGCGGGTTGTTACGTGGGAACGGTGTGACGTGGTGTCACTCGCGCTGTGTGGCGCGAGGCCGGCGACGCCGGGTGTCCCCGGGTCACCCGTGGTCAGGCGTCGTGCACTTCCGGAGTGCCGGGCGGAGGCGGGTCAGGAGCGGGCGGTACGGATGAAGGGGAAGGATCCGGACCTGCGCCTGTCCCCGCGCCTGTCCCTGCGCCTCGTGAGGACTGGTGTTCGAGGTCGTCGGCAAGCCGGTTGAGCAGGCGTTCGAGCGTATGGAGATCGCCTTCCGGCCAGTCGGCGAGGGCGGCGTCGAGGTTCGCCCGGCGGCGCGCGAACGCATCGTCGAGCACCTGGCGTCCGGCGTTCGTGACGGACAGATGGGCCGCACGGCGATCGTCGGGATCGACGGTGCGCTGGAGATAGCCCGAGGTCTCGAGCGCGCGGGCGTGCCGGCTCACCGTGGAGACGTCGAGCTGGACCTGTTCGGCGAGGTCGGAGAGCCGCAGCGGTCCGGCACAGTTGACGGTGTAGAGGACGTACTGGAGTGCGGGCTCGATCGCGGTGGGTTGCGTCCGCTTGATCAGGCGGATCATCCGCATCAGGGCGACGAGGAGCGCCTCCGGCGTGTCACGCGGAAGTTCGCGGGAGAGCCCGGGCCGGTCGGCGGCCGACGAGTGAACTGCTTGCACCGTGCAAGTGTAGGTCGGTAGTTGCGCCATGCAAGTATTACTTTCCGAAGTGACCCTCGTGCGCCTCGTATCCAGCCGCGCCGGCCCTCGGCGTTCCCCGTGATCATGATCATGATCACGGGACAGAGGGTCAACGCTGGTGGAGGCTCATCCGGATGCCGTTCCTTGGTCGCAGGGTGACCGCCGGGCGTACGGCGACGACCTGATCGGGCAGGGTCTGCGCGGCCCACCGGCGGGCCAGCGTGGCGAGGACGAGGACGCCCTCCATCCACGCGAACGCCAAGCCGACGCAGATTCGCGACCCGATCCCGAACGGAAGGTACGCAGCGCGCGGCTGACCCGGCGCGGCTTCGTCCCACCGACCTTCGCGGGTGATCCATCGCTGGGGCCGGAACTCGAGAGGCGCGTTCCAGAACCGCGGATCCCGGTGCAGGACCCACTGGCTGGCCACGCACAGCGACCCCGCCGGTAGCGTCCAGCCGTCGAGCTCCAGATCGACGAGCGTACGCCGGCCGAGAATCCACGATGGTGGATAGAGCCGCAGCGCTTCGGCGAACACCGCCCTGGTCCGGGGCAACCGCTCCAGGTCGGCGGACGACAGGTCGTCCCGGTCGTACCCGTCCACCTCCTCATGAAGCCACGTGGCGACCTCGGGGTGTTCCGAGAGCAGCCACCACGTCCAGGTCAGCGCGGTCGCCGTGGTCTCGTGTCCGGCGAGCAGCAGCGTCATCACCTCGTCGCGGACGAGAGAGTTGTCGTCGATGCTCGTGAGGAGCGCCGACAGGAGGTCCGGTCCCGGAGGGGCCGCCCGGCGCTGGTCGATCAGCTGCCGGACCAGGAGGTCGAGCCGGTCGACGGCGGCGAAGAGGCCAGCCCGTCGGCGGGTGGGGAGCCGGAGCAGCAGGTCGCTTCCCGGCAGGACGTGCCGTTGGAACCCGCGCAGAAGTACGCCGAGCGACTCGGCGACAGGCTTCGCGAGTTCGCGCAGGTCGGAGCCGAACAGGGCCCGCCCGACAATGGTGAGCGTAAGCCCCGACATCTCCTCCGCCATGTCAACGGTTGCGGGAGCGGGTGCGTTGGCGGTCGCTCCGACCGGCCCGCCGACCGGCGTGTCCACCGCCCCGCCGACCGGCGTGTCGGCGGTCCCCTCGGCTGCCGGCCCGGCCCCGGAGAGGATCCGCCAACGGGCATCGTGCTCCAGCGCGGCTGCGACCATCGTCTCCGCATACGCTGCCACCCGTCCGCCGTGCATGGCCGGCTGGATGCGCCCTCGCTGCGTACGATGCAGTTCGCCCTCACTGGTCAAGAGGCCGTCGCCGAGGAGTATCCGGATCCGTTCGAGTGCGCGACCCTTCCGCGTGGAGCGGCCGTGGACGACGAACAGTTCGTGGACCAGGTCGGGGTGGCCGAGGACGTAGACGTGCTCGCGCCCCAGCCGGAGGTGGGCGACCCGCGGATGCCGCGCGGCGACGCGGGTGAGGTAGTCGGTCGGGGAGCCGCTGGCGAGCAGGCCTGCATAGAGCAAAACGCCGTGTGGTCCTGGTGGCCGGGCGATCCGCATGACTCGTTTGTACGCCCGTACCGCGCGCCTCTTCCACACCGCCACTCCGGTCCGACGCGGTTCGGGTCATACGCCCCCAGGTACGGCGAGGGAGGGCGGCTCGCCCGACTGCCGCAGAACCAACGCCGCGGAGTGCGAGACTGCCGGACATGACTCCGGGACCGCCCGAGCTGGCGGCAATCTATGACGAGATCACCCGTGCGGCGCACACGCTGGACGGAGTCGCCCGGACAACGCCGATGGAAGGATCGCGTTGGCTGTCGGACCGGGTGGGTGGGCCGGTCCAGCTGAAGTGCGAGAACCTCCAGCGGGCGGGTTCGTTCAAGATCCGTGGTGCGTACGTCCGCATCGCCCGGCTGGCGCCTGCCGAACGCGCACGGGGTGTGGTTGCTGCGAGTGCCGGCAACCACGGCCAGGGTGTCGCGCTGGCGGCGAGCCTGCTCGACACGGCGGCAACGGTGTTCATGCCGTTGGGCGCGCCGATCCCGAAGGAGGAGGCGACCCGCTCCTACGGTGCCGAGGTCCGGTTCGTCGGGCACACGGTGGACGAGGCGTTGCGGGCGGCGCGGGCGTTCGCGGATGAGACGGGTGCTGTGCTCATTCATCCGTTCGACCATCCGGATGTCGTTGCCGGTCAGGGAACGCTCGGCCTGGAGATCGTCGAGCAGTGCCCGGATGTCGCGACGGTCCTCGTCCCGGTCGGTGGCGGTGGGCTCGTGGCCGGGGTCGCGGCAGCGCTGGCGGGAAGCGGGTCGGCGGCGCGGGTGGTGGGGGTGCAGGCGGCGGGCGCGGCGGCGTACCCGATCTCGCTCGCGGCAGGCCATCCGGTCGCGGTTCCGCACATGGCGACGATGGCGGACGGAATCGCGGTGGGGTGTCCGGGTGTGATGCCGTTCGACCTGGTACGCCGCTACGTCTCCGACATCGTGACCGTCTCGGAGGAGTCGCTGTCGCGCTCCCTGCTCCTGCTGCTCGAACGCGCCAAGCTGCTGGTCGAGCCGGCGGGAGCCGCCGGAGTCGCGGCCCTACTGGATTCGCCGGCTGCGTACGAGCCGCCCGTCGTGGCGGTCCTGTCCGGCGGAAACGTCGATCCGCTGCTGCTCATGCGGGTCGTACGCCATGGCATGGCGGCGGCGGGGCGCTATCTGTCGATCCGGGTCCGCGTGCCCGACCAACC
The DNA here is from genome assembly GCF_040196095.1 of Actinopolymorpha sp. B17G11. Classification (NCBI taxonomy): domain Bacteria; kingdom Bacillati; phylum Actinomycetota; class Actinomycetes; order Propionibacteriales; family Actinopolymorphaceae; genus Actinopolymorpha; species Actinopolymorpha sp. B17G11. The sequence goes on along the minus strand of NZ_JBEFTW010000007.1, from coordinate 54,096 downwards.
GGGTGGCCTCGCGGCGCTGCTGAACGAACTCGCGGCCGCGGAGGCGAACGTGCTCGACGTCATCCACGAGCGGACGTCGGCGAGCCTGCATCTCGGCGAGGTGGAGGTGGCGCTTCAGGTGGAGACGCGTGGGAATCACCATCGTGAGGAGATCCTCGACCGTCTGCGCAAAGCAGGGTACCCGGTCACGTTTTAGTAAGTGATCTTGATGATCTATAAAATCGCCCTTGACAGTTGCTGTAGTGGCGGGTGAGATCAAGGTATGTCTGAGCACACACCCCACGAACCAGAGGGCACATCCGCCGACCCGTGGGCGGAGGCGACCGATGAGGTACGCCCCGGCCAGGGCGCGGCCACTCCGGCCGAGGCGGACGCGGACCAGCGCAGTGAGAAGGCCGCGCGGTCCGGTGAGAAGGCGGCGCGGTCCGGTGAGAAGGCGGCGCGGTCTGGCGAGAAGGCCGCCCGGGTAGCCGACGAGGCAGCGCGTACGGCCGACCAGATGGGCCGCAAGGCTGACGAGGCGGCACGCTCAGCAGGTGAAGCGCGTTCGGGTGGCGACGCGGCCCGAGCAGCCGCGGGCGGCGGGACGAGTGTGACACCCGAAGGTTCGGTGCGCGCCATCCTCGCCGAGGTGGCCGCCGGAAAGCTGACCCCCGAGCAGGCCGCCCCGTTGATCGATGCCGCCCGGGAGCCCGGCGACGCCGCTACACCCGCGGGCGACGCGGGCGCGACAGAGGCAACCGACGCCGGCCGTGAGGACGCAGGTGAGACGGCGGTTCCGGTCGCCGCGACGATCACCCGGCTCCGGGTGCGCGCAGTCGGGCGGCGGGTGCGCATCATCGGCGAACCGTTCGTCTCGACCGTGGCCGTCGACGGCCCCCATGTCGTACGTCAGGAAGGCGACACGCTGGTCGTCACGAGCGAGGGAGAGTTCGGCGCGTCCATCGACGGATTCACCCTGATGCGGAGCCGTAACCTGCGCGACGTGCAGGAGCGGGTCTTCGACATCGGTCGCGAGCTGTCCGTCCGTGTCAACCCGAGCATGACAGTGGAGGTCGAGGTCACCGCCGGAAGCGTCAACGCCGAACGCCTCCCCGGTCTCGAACAGGTGCGCGTCACCGCCGGGTCCGCACGGGTCCGCGACGTCGACGGCCCGATCGACCTGTTGGTCCAGGCAGGATCGGCGCAGGTCGAGGGCAAGATCACCAAGGGCCGGTCGCGGCTGCGGGCCGAGTCGGGTTCGTTGCAGCTGCGGTTGCTGCCTGGGTCGAGTGTGCGGGTGCGTCCGGACGTCCAGCTCGGGCGGGTGCAGTGGGAGCCGCCGGGCAAGGACCGCGAGGAGCACATCGTCGGTCTCGGTGACGCGGTACTCAACCTCGAGGTCGTAATGGGCACGGCGACCGTGAAAGAGGCGCCGTGACGGGATCCCATGCGTACGGGCATGGCGGGTCTGGGGTCCCGGAGTACCGGCCACCACGTGACTGTCCGGTCTGTGGCGCGGGCCTGCAGGTCACCCGGCTGGGTTGCGGGTCGTGTGGAAGCGAGCTCTCCGGCGTCTTCGAATCGTGCGGTTTCTGCGGTCTCACCGACGCCGAGCGTTTCGTGTTGCAGGTGTTCCTGGTCTCCCGCGGCAACATGCGAGAGGTCGAACGGCACCTTGGGGTGAGCTATCCGACGGCCCGCCAGCGGTACGCCGACCTGCTCACGAAGCTGGGTCTGGAGCCGGCACCGGCCGCTGCCAGTGGTGCCGCCGAGGCTGCTCAGGCCGGGCACAGCCGCGAAGAGGTCCTCGCCAGTCTGGCGAGAGGCGACATCGACGTCGACACCGCAGCGCTGCAGCTCCGCGACGCTGGCTGATCAACCACGGCCGGCCGGTCGGCGCCGGCGTCGTCCCGGTCAGCGCGGCGGCACCCGGTGAATGACCACGTTGGGCATGTCATTTGTCGTTGAATGACCACGTTGAGCGTGTCATTTGTCGTTGGACAGGTGCCGACGCCTGTTCCGGGGTCGACAGGCATGCTCAACGTGGTCATTTGCCGAAGCTCGGGCGCAGTGGACCGGAGCGCGGCGAGAGTCGGGCGCAGTGGACCGGAGCGCGAGGCTCCGGCGTGGCCGGCTCAGGCGCAGCGGGCCAGGGCGGCGTGGCGAGGCGTGTCTTACGACGTCAAAGGACGCGATCAGGCGCCGAACGGTACGGCGTCGACGATCTCGACCGCGAGCTTGCGGCCGCTGGGGGCTTTGTACGTCGCCTTGTCGCCCTTGCGCTTGCCGCTGATCGCGGAGCCGAGCGGTGACTGTGGCGAGTAGACCTCGAGGTCGACGGAGTCGTCGAGGGCGAGGAGCTCACGCGAGCCGAGGATGAACGTCTCGGTGTCGTCGTCCCCTTCGAACCGGATCGTCACCTTCATCCCGGGCTCGACGATCCCGTCGTCGGGCGGGGTGTTGCCGACCCGCGCACGGCGCAGCATGTCCTGGAGCTTGCGGATCTGGGCCTCGGTCTTGCCCTGTTCCTCCTTGGCGGCGTGGTATCCACCGTTTTCGCGCAGGTCGCCCTCGTCGCGGGCCTCGCCGATCTTGCGGGAGAGTTCCGCTCGCACAGTGCCCGTGAGATGGTCGAGCTCCGCCCTGAGACGGTCGTAGGCCTCTTGGGTGAGCCAGATGACGTTCTCGTCGGTCGACTGCGTCACGGTCTGTCGCTCCTCGATCGTGGGGACATATCGGCATCCCGGAATGCCGGGATATCCCGCGGATGTTGTCAGTGCGTGTCCGGAAGAGTGCGGACTGACCTATGAGGCTAACAACGCCGAACCCATCCGGCCATTCTGGGCGCGCCGTTGACCAAGGGCGGTGTCCGTGTCGTCGGTGGCGTCGGCGACCATGGTGCCGGCGCGTCCGCTGCCAGACCCAGTGTGACTCGCGGGTCCACCAGGTGATCCGCGGCCCCACCCGTGGGCCCCAACCCGCGGCCCACCCGTGGGCCTCGCCCACCGGTTCGCCACCGCTGGCCCGCACGTGGCCACCAGACGGAGGAGAAGACCACGGTGCCATCGACAGCACCCGACGAGTTGCGGCTCATGCATGTCCACGCCCATCCCGACGACGAGTCGAGCAAGGGTGCCGCCAGCACCGCACGGTACGTCGCGGAAGGCGTCGAGGTCCTCGTGGTGACCTGCACTGGCGGCGAACGCGGCTCGATCCTCAATCCTGCGATGGACCGCCCGGAGGTCCTCGCCAACCTCGCCGACATCCGCCGCCAGGAGATGGACCGGGCGCGCGAGATCCTCGGGATCGACCAGGCGTGGCTGGGTTTCGTCGACTCGGGTTTTCCCGACCGCGACAATCCGGAGCCGTTGCCGGACGATTGCTTCGCGGCGACGCCTCTGGAGGACGCGGCCGCCCCGCTGGTGAAGGCGATGCGCGAGTTCAAGCCGCACGTCGTGACGACGTACGACGAGAACGGCGGATACCCGCACCCGGACCACATCATGTGTCACAAGGTCACCATCGCGGCCTGGGAGGCGGCCGGGGACCCGGACGCCTATCCCGAGGCAGGCGACCCCTGGCAGCCGCTGAAGCTGTACTACCACCACTCGTTCCACCGCGAGCGTACGAAGGCGCTGCACGACGAGATGGTGCGGCGCGGCCTGGAATCCCCTTATGCCGACCGGCTCAAGGACTGGAAGCCCGACCCCGCACACGCCGCCCGGGTCACGACGCGAGTGCCGTGCGGTGACTACTTCGCCGTACGCGACAAGGCGTTGCTCGCCCATGCCACGCAGATCGACCCGAACGGGGCATGGTTCGCCTGCCCGCACGAGGCGCACGTCGCCGCCTGGCCCACCGAGGACTTCGAGCTGGCCCGCAGCCTCGTCGAGTCGCCGGTGCCAGAGGACGACCTCTTCGCGGGAATACGGACGCCGGTGGCCTCGACCGGCGGCGCCGACGGTCGGGGTGCGGCCGAGCCGTGCGGTGCATCTGACTAGGGCCTAGGGGGTGTCTGATCGATCGTGATCCATCAGACACCCCCTAGGGCGGAGACACGCCCTGGGCGCAGGAGACCGGGACCTGCGTCGGCGGCTGCTGGTGAGGGCTCCGGCAGCGAGGTACACGATGGTGTCAGGGATGTTCCTGTTCCACGACCGGGAAGGATCAACACAACCCATGCTGTCCGTTCAGCCGCTCGGAGTCCTGGCCGCTGCGCCACGTGATCCGAGCCAGTGGGTCGGGCCGGGCCTGCTCGGCTTCGTCGTGATCGTGTCGATTGGTGTGGCGACCTTCCTGCTCTGGCGCAACATGAACAAGCAGCTTCGCAGGGTCAAGTTCGAGGAACGCCCAGGTCGGAGCGGTCGAGGTGCGCCGACGTCTTCGGCGCTCCCGGACGGGTCTCCCGCGTCCGGCGCCGACACGTCCGACCAGGGAGGCGGCGGCCACGGCGCAGAGCCCACGGCCGCAGAGGGCACGGCCGAGGATTCGCAGGAGTCCACGGGTACCGCCGATCGCTGACGCCGTCCGAGGGACCTCGCGACGCCACATGACCTTGACGTGACCCCGCTATGACGTCACTATGACGTCATGACGACGCAACGGCGACAGCAATGGTGGGCAGCATCGTTTCGGCCCCTACGGAGGAAGAGCTTCCTGCTGGTCTGGTGCGCCGGACTCATCTCGATGTCTGGTGACTGGGCACTCAAGATCGCGTTGCCGATGCTGGTGCTCGAGAGCACCGGATCGGTGGCGGCGACCAGTGGCGTCGCCATCGCGGGCGTCCTTCCGACACTCTTCTTCGGCGGGGTGGCAGGGGTCTTCGTCGACCGATGGGACCGCCGCAGGGTGATGCTCGTGGCATCGCTCGGGCAGGCCCTCGCGGTGCTTCCGCTGGCGGTGATCGACGGTCCAGGCACGGTCTGGGTCTGCTACGCCGTCACGTTCGCCGTCGGGACTTTGGCCCAGTTCGTCCAGCCCGCGGAGTCGGCACTTCTCCCGTTGCTCGTCGACGCCAAGGACCTGATCGCGGCCAACTCGCTCAACGCCGTCAACAACAACCTCGCCCGGCTGGTGGGGCCCGCCCTCGGTGGGCTGGTCGCCGCATGGGCTGGACTCACCGCCGTGGCGTACGTCGATGCCGCGACATTCGTGGTGGCGGCCCTCCTGCTGGCCTGCGTCCGCGGCACGTACGCGGCCGCCGGGATGGACCGGCTCGCGGGGGACGTCGCGACGGAGACGCCGAGCGATCGGCGGTTCCTTCGGTCGTACGCCAGGATCGGAACGGAGCTGGTCGATGGCGTGGCGTTCATCGCGCGTTCGCGGGTGCTGGTCGTGCTCATCGCGACGTTCACGGTGACGTCGGTCGGCGAAGGTCTCATGGGTGCCCTCTTCGCTGTGTACGTCAAGGAAGGGTTGCACGGCGGCGTCACCGAGGTGGGCTGGCTGATGTCGGCACAGGCGGTCGGCGGCATCGTCGGGGGAGTGGTGGCCGGCTGGTTCACGCGCTTCTCGCCGATCCGGTTGCTCACCGTCGGCGCGGCCGTGTTCGGTGTCATCGACGTGGTGCTCTTCGCCTATCCACTCGCCTGGTCGGCGTTCTGGCCGGCGATGGTGCTGCTGATCCTGGTCGGCGTTCCAGCGGTCCTGGTCAGCTCGACCGTCACCGCGCAGATCCAGGGAGCGGCACCGGACGAGTTCCGCGGACGCGTGTTCGCGGTCATGGGTACCTCGATGGGTCTCGCGATGATGCTCGGTGCCGCGCTCGGTGGCGCGTTCGGTGACGACCTCGGGGCCATGGCGATGCTGATCTGGCAGGGCGCGGGATACCTCGTCGCCGGTCCGGTGGTCGGCCTGTTGCTCGGCGGTCGCGCGTTGGCGAAGGCACGCCGCACAGCTGCGGCGGTGCCTGCCGCGGTAGGCGCTAGCATGGCGGGCCCGATCACCGAGCGTTCGATCACTGAGACCTCGATCGGCGAGCCATCGAACGCCGGTCCATCGATCAACGGGGACTCGATCCGGAGGTAGGCGTGACCAACCGGGCACCATCAGCGACGGCGACGACTTCCACGGACACCGCCTCGGCAACGCCGGCAGCTTCCGCGACGTCGGCGGGCACTGGGTCACCGGCGGGCGTGGCGCGTCCCTCGTTGGAGGAGGTGGTCGAAGCCGGCTGGGCCGCTGCCCTCCAGCCGGTCGCGAAGCGGATCAGCGCGATGGGTGACTTCCTACGGGAGGAGATCGCTGCCGGTCGGGCGTACCTTCCCGCGGGCGCCAATGTTCTGCGCGCCTTCCATCAGCCGTTCGCCGACGTTCGCGTCCTCATCGTCGGCCAGGACCCCTATCCGACGCCCGGCCATCCTGTCGGGCTGAGCTTCTCGGTGGCGCCCGACGTCCGGCCGATCCCGCGCAGCCTGCAGAACATCTACCGGGAGTACGCCGCTGACCTCGGCCACGCGTTGCCCGCCAACGGCGACCTCACGCCCTGGTCCGAACGCGGCATCCTGCTGCTCAACCGCTCCCTGACCGTGGAGCCCGGCCGGCCGGCGTCCCATCGTGGCAAGGGCTGGGAAGAGGTCACCGACCAGGCCATCCGCGCGTTGGTCGCGCGCGGTACCCCGCTGGTGGCGATCCTGTGGGGGCGTGACGCCCAGGGCCTTCGGCCGCTGCTCGGGTCGGTGCCACGCATCGAGACCGCCCATCCCAGCCCGATGTCGGCGGACCGGGGGTTCTTCGGGTCGCGCCCGTTCAGCCGGGCCAACACCCTGCTGGCCGACCAGGGCGGGGAGCCGGTCGACTGGTCCCTGTAGGCCCTGGGTTCGGAACGGTTGACCGGCTCCGGCCGGCATTTTGCCCTTTCGTGTGCTGTACTCCTTTGCGGGATCTCGAGTGAGCTCGATCCAGGCAAGTGGGGGGAACCATGCACGTCAAGCGCGTCCCGTACCGGAGCCGTGGCCGCTGGCCGGCAGTCGCTGCCGCCGGCGTCGTGCTCGTTCCCGTCGTCCTGCTCGGTTGCGGCGGTCCCGACATACCGCCGCGCGAGGCACGCGACGCGGTCAGCGGGTTCGCCACCGAGTGGTCGCGCGGGAAGGCGGCGCAGGCGGTCGACCCGCACACCGCGCGCACCGCCGCCACCACGGTCCGCGACCTGAACGAGTCGCTCACCATCACGACGACGGCCGTGACACCCAAGGGGAAGTTGGCCTGCCTCGACGACGACCAGGCGGAGTCGATCAACGCCGGCCGTGGCGTCTGCCGGCAGAACCTCGCCGTGACCCACGAACTCGCCGGCCTGGGCCGGTGGCGCTACACGACCACGGCGGAGGTACGCGAGAACACCGAGGGCGGCTGGGCCGTGTGGTGGACACCAGAGACGTTCCACCCGAAGCTCACCGGTACGACGAGGCTGGAGCGGCATCGGGCTCTGCCACCCCGCGCGTCGATCCTCGACCGCAACGGTGAACCACTGACCGAGGAACGACCGGTCGTCCGGGTCGGCGTGCTTCCCGGCAAGGCGAAGCCGGACATGACCTACTACGAACTCGGCCGGAACCTCGGCATCGACGCGGCCGACCTGCGCAAGCGCGCCGATGCCGCGTCACCGAAGCAGTTCGTCGACGTCCTCGCCCTCCGTGAGCAGGCCTACGACGAACTCTCCTACGTGCTCGACGAGATCCCCGGCGTCACGACGAGGAAGGCCACGATGTCGCTGGCGCCCACGTCGTCCTACGCGCGCGGCGTCCTTGGCGTGATGTCACCCGCGACCGACAAGATGCTGAAGGACGCGGGACCACTGGCGGTGATCGGTGACCCGGTGGGGGTCAGCGGGCTGCAGCGCGCGTTCGAGGAGCAGCTCGCCGGACGGCCCGGTGGTTCGATCGACGTGGTGGACGTACGCAACGGCAAGAAGTTGCACGAGGTCTACACGCTGGAGCCGCGGCCCGGCAAGGCGCTGCTTACCACTCTCGACCCGTTCGCGCAGGAGGCCGCCGAGCACGTCGTCGAGGCGCAGGAGAAGCCGACCTCCATCGTGGCCGTCCGGGCGAGTACCGGTGAGATCCTCGCCGCCGCCAACGGTCCTGGCGTGACGTCGTACAACCGCGCGTTCGTCGGGGAGTATCCGCCGGGCTCGACGTTCAAGGTCGTCTCGGTCGCGGCTCTCCTCGAGAACGGCCTCAGCATGGTCGAGTCGGTGGAGTGCCCGGCGGAGACCAACGTGGGCGGGAAGCGGTTCAAGAACGCGCACAACATGAGCTTGCCGAACGGACCGACGTGGAACGCGTTCGCGTTCTCATGCAACACCACGGTCGTCAACCGGGCGGAGAACCTCGCCGACGGCGACCTCGTAGCGATGGCGCAGCGGTTCGGGATCGGCGCGGAATGGGATCTCGGCCTGCCGGCGTACTCCGGTTCGGTGCCGGCGCCGAAGGACCTGGTTGACCGGGCGGCCACCATGATCGGGCAGGGGCGGGTCCTGATGAGCCCGTTGGGCATGGCGCTCGTGGCGGCGGCGGTCGACTCCGGCCAGCCGCGTGCGCCAGTGCTGGTGCCGAAAGTGAAGCCCGGTGGGCCGGTGGGTGAGAAGCTGCCGACTGGGTTGCGGACGAACCTCCGCGAACTGATGCGGAGAGTGGTCGAGTCCGGGTCGGCTCGGAGTCTGGACCTGATCGGCGAGCCCGTGCATGCGAAGACCGGGACGGCCGAGTACGGCAACGAGAGCCCGCCGCGTACGCACGCGTGGATGATCGGCTTCCGCGGCGACATCGCGTTCGCGGTCGTCGTCGAGGACGGCGGCGGGGGCGGTCGCGATGCGGGGCCGGTGGCGCAGTCGTTCCTTCAGGAGTCCCGCTTCGTCCAGTGAGGCGGGCCTCATGTCCCTGATCATGAAGACTCCTGGGGGAGGACTCCGGGAGGCTTCATGATCAACGCCTCGCCTGTGGTCGTTCATGCGGGAGGCACCGCGCGGTACGCCGCTCAGCTGATCGGTCCGGCGTCGCCAGACAGGCCATAGACTCGAAGGTACTGGCCGGTCGGGGCGTGTGCGCGGACGTTACGCGGTACCTGTGCCGTCACGCCGGACGACGTGATCAACGCGTGGCCGCCGCGACTGTTGTCTGCGTTCCTCCGCCGGATGGGCAGGAGGGACCTACGAACATGGCGATCACGGTGGCTCTCGCCGGTGACACGATGCTCGGTCGAGGCGTGGCCGAACGCCTGCGGGAGTTCGGTCCGGCCTCGGTGTTCGCTCCGGAGATCCGTGAGGTTGTCCGGACCGCCGACGTGTGCGTCGCGAACCTCGAGTGCTGCGTCTCGGACCGTGGTGAGCCGTGGCCCGCCCCAGGCAAGCCGTTCTTCTTCCGGGCGCCACCGGTGGCGGCGGAAACGCTTGCCTGGTTGGGTGTCGACTGCGCGACCCTGGCCAACAACCATGCACTGGACTTCGGGAAGCAAGCCCTTCTTGACACCCGGTCGTTGCTGGCTGCGGCTGGCATCGCAAGCGTCGGTGCGGGCGCGACGGAGGACGAGGCGCGTGAACCTGTGGTCCTCGATGCTGCTGGAGCACGCCTCGCGGTGGTCGGCGTCACCGATCATCCCGCTGACTACGCCGCGGGTTCTGGCCGCGCCGGGGTGGCGTTCGCCGACCTGCGCGAGGGTGTTCCCGCGTGGCTGGCGAGGAACGTCGGCGCGCAGCATCGTGCTGCCGGTGTCGACGCGGTACTGGTCTCTCCGCACTGGGGACCGAACATGGCGTCGGAGCCGTTGAGCTATGTGCGCGAGGCGGCCGGGGCGTTGCTGGCGGCCGGTGCCACGTTCGTGGCCGGCCATTCGGCGCATGTCTTCCACGGTGTCGCGGGGCCGGTCGCCTACGACCTGGGCGACTTCGTCGACGACTACCGGGTCGATCCGTACCTCCGAAACGACCTTGGGATCCTGGTACTGCTGACGCTCGACGGGGACGGTCCGCAGCGGATGCGGATCGTGCCGCTCGGGCTGGACTTCTGCTTCACGCGGCTGGCGTCTGAGGAGGAGTACGCCTGGATCACGCGGCGTTTCGTGGCGGCCTGTGCGGCCCTCGGGAGTGAGTGGGAGATCCGCGACGAGAAGGACCAACTCGTGCTCGACCGCCCTCGGCCTTGAGGCCGGGCCGCTCGGGACCCTGGTCGTGTGCCAGTCAGGCTGGCCGGCCAACAACGGCGCCCGTTGCAGGTCTTCCGCACTCGTGGGCGCGCGGCGGGTCTGGGAGGACGCCTCGATGCCCCTCGTCCACGACGTCGACCTCCACCCCGGTGTCGCGCCGCCGGTGCGGATGAGGGAGGTCCCGCTCGCTGAGATACCGCAGCTGCAGCCTGGAAAGCGATTGACGTGGGCGAGAGGATCGGACGCGTGACCGACGAAGTCCTGGAAGCGTTCCGTGACGAGGCGGAGGCGCTCGACAGCGTGGTCGAGAAGCTGAGCGCCGACGACTTCCGCCGTCCGACCAACTGCCCGCCGTGGGACGTCAAGGAGCTGATCGTCCACATCGCAGTGGTCCTCCCGCCGTATCCGCTCCGGGTGGCGGACTCGTCCACGCCGGACATCACCGAACCCGCCGACTACTACCGGCGTCCCGACCGCACGCGCCCGGACTACCACGGCGGGATCGCCGCCCGGGCCGTCGAGACCGCCGCCGAGATCGCCGACGGTGCCGCCGCCGGCAGGCTGCTGGCCGAGCGCTGGCGTACGGCCTGGCGCGACTGGTCGGAGCGGGACCTGTCCGGCCTGGTTACCTTGTCGGTCGGCACCTCACGGCTGGACGACTACATCGTCACGCGGGTGATCTCGCACGCCGCCCACGGTCTCGATCTCGCGCTCAGCCTCGGAGTCGAGCCGTGGACGACCGGTCGCGCGCTCGCGGTCATGCGGCCGGTATTCGTGTCTCTGCTGGGTGCCGAACCGCCGACCCACTGGAGCGACCAGGCCCTGTTCGAACGCGCGACCGGCCGCCGGGGGCTCGACCGCGAGGACCGCGCCGCCCTCGGCGCGTGCGCTGATCGGTGGCCGCTGCTCTCATGACGCTCATGACCCAGACGATCCAGGTCCCAGGCCTCGTCCAGCCGGCGGAGATCCTCATCGACGAATGGGGGATCCCGCACCTGTATGCCGAATCCGCCGACGACGCGTTCTTCGTCCAGGGGTTCAACGCCGCCCGCGACCGGCTGTTCCAGATCGACCTGTGGCGGCGGCGCGGCCTCGGCCTGCTGGCGGAGGCGTTCGGGCCGGACTATGTCGAACGCGACCGGGCGGCGCGGCTCTTCCTCTACCGCGGCGACATGGCCCGCGAGTGGGCGGCGTACGGTCCCGACGCCGAACGCATTGCGAGACGGTTCACCGCGGGCATCAACGCCTACATCGGCTACGTGGAAGAAAATCCTGACGCGATGCCGCCGGAGTTCGCGATGCTGGGACATCGGCCCGATCGCTGGCGGCCCGAGGACGTCGTCCGTATCCGCAGCCATGGGATCGCGCACAACCTGCTGCAGGAGGTGGCACGCTCCGACACCGGCAGCAGCCTGGGAATCGCCGCCGATGTCGTGCGCCAGCACCTGAAACCGAGGTGTCAACCGCACCTTGCTGAGGGCCTCGACCTGCACCTCCCCGATGACCTGCTGCGGGTCTTCGAGCTCGCGACCCAGCCCCTGGTGTTCGCCGACGACCCGCGCGACCCGCTGGGCGAGGGCACGCTCGGGGAGTACGCGCCGGACAGTCGTTCCGCAGGGCGCGGGCACCACGCCTCCGGCGAGGGGAGCAACAACTGGGTCGTGGCGGGCACGCGCACGACGACAGGTCGGCCGATCCTGGCGAGTGACCCGCACCGGTCCTACGCGACGCCGTCGCTGCGCTACATCGCCCACGTGTCGGCACCAGGACTGGACGTCATCGGTGCCGGTGAGCCAGCGCTTCCGGGCGTGACGCTCGGCCACAACGGCAAGGTGGCGTTCGGGTTCACGATCTTTCCCATCGACACGCAGGACCTCTACGTCTATGAGCTGGACCCGGCCGACCCGACGCGCTACCGGTATGCCGGCGACTGGGAACGGCTGCGGATCGTGCGGGAAACCCTCGCTGTCAAGGGAGAATCGCCCCGTCAAGCCGACCTTGCGTTCACCCGGCACGGCCCGGTGATCTACGTCGATGCCGAGCAGCACAAGGCCTATGCCGTTCGTTCGACCTGGTTCGAACCGGGAACGGCGGCCTACGTCGGCAGTCTCGCCTGTCTCCGCGCCGCCGACGCCGAGGAGTTCCGCGCGGCGCTGGCGGGGTGGGGGAGTCCGGGCGAGAACCACGTGTACGCCGACGTCGCGGGCAGCATCGGGTGGACGGCCGCAGGGCTGGTGCCGCGAAGGCGGGGATGGGACGGGCTGTTGCCGGTGCCAGGCGACGGACGGTACGAATGGGACGGTTTCCTTCCCGCCGAAGATCTTCCGCAGATCGTCGATCCGCCAGAAGGGTTCGTGGCGACGGCGAACCAGTTCAACCTGTCTGACGACCAGCCGGCCGATCGCGTACCCAGCTACGAGTGGCCCGACCCGGCCCGGCACCAGCGGATTGTCGAAGTTCTCGCGTCCCAGCCCGCGCACGCGCTCAGCGACTCCATGCAGCTGCAGGTCGACCAGCTTTCGATTGCCGCGCGTGAGGTGACGGATCTGCTCGACAAGATCCGGGTCGACGACGACCCACAGGTCACGGCCGCGGTCCGACTCCTCCGCGACTGGGACGCCGTCGAGTCGGCCGACTCGGCAGCCGCCGCGTTGTACGAGGTGTGGGTCTCCCGGCACCTCATGCCGGGCTTCGTCCGCGCCGTCCTCCCTCCTGGTGCGCAGGACGTGGTGGACGACGTCGATCCGCACGGGCTGCGCGAGGCCCTCCGCGATCCGGCGCGATGGTGGGGAGCTTGGGGAGCCGAGGCGACGGAACGACGCGACCTCCTGTTGACGTCGACGTTGCGCGACGCCTACGCCGAACTCGTGCAGCTGCTGGGACCTGACCCGTCGCGCTGGGCCTGGGGTGATCTGCACGTCAACCGGCAGCGCCACCCGCTCGGTCACCTCGATCCCAGCCTGGACGTCGGTCCGATGCCCGTCGGTGGGTCGGGCACCACCGTCAACGCGGGCCCGTACTACTCGCCCGACCTCGTACAAACGATCGGTGCGTCGTTCCGGATGGTGCTCGACGTCGGCGCCTGGGACAACTCGATGGCCATCAACACACCCGGACAGTCCGGCGATCCACGCAGTCCGCACTACCGCGACCTCGCGGAGACCTGGCGACGCGGCGACTACGTACCCCTCCTCTACAGCCGTGCCGCCATCGAAGCCCGCACGTCCGTACGCCTCCACCTGCAGCCTGCGGCCGACCCCCCGTGATCATGAGAGGGCGGCGCGCCCTTGCCGCATCGGCGGCGCCCCCTTGCTGCATCACGAGAGAGCGGCGGGCCTCCTACTGCAGGTTCACCAGCATCCCGCCGTCGACGAGGATCTCCGCGCCGTTCATGTACGCCGACTCCGGCTGGGACAGCAGCCAGATCATTCCCGCGATATCGGCCGGCTCGCCGATCCGGCCGACCGGAATGCGGGACCCCAGGTAGTCGACCTTCGCGGTGTTCGTCCAGTCGGCACGGTTGATGTCGGTCGCGATCGCGCCCGGCAATATCGCGTTGCAGGTGATCCCATGCGGCCCGAGCACGATCGCGAGACTCTTCATCAACGAACTGATCCCCGCCTTCGTCGCGCAGTAGTGCACCTGCCGTGAACCGCCCACCCAGGCAGAGATCGAGGACACCGAGATCACCCGACCGCCGCGTCCGGCCTCGACCATCGCCTTGGTGAAGGCCTGGGTCACCAGGAAAACGCCGCGCAGGTTGACGTGCTGGACCCGGTCCCACAACTCCAGGTCGATGTCGAAGAAGTCCGCGAACGGGCAGATTCCCGCGTTGTTGACCAGGACGTCGAGTGGTCCCCATTCCGCGTGCACCGTCTCGGCCATCGCCCGCACCGCGTCCGGGTCGGCGACGTCAGCTTCCACGAGCAGCGCAGCGCCACCGGCGTTCTCGACGAGTTGGCCCGTTTCCTGCGCGTAGGAAAGCTCTCCGGGGGGATAGTTGACCGCCACCCTGGCACCCTCGGCGCCGAACCGGGCGGCCGTCGCGCGCCCGATCCCGCGCGCGGATCCGGTGACGAGAACCTGGCGCGGACGGGTCGCTTCGCCTGCCGCCACCGTCGCCGCGTCCGGAGTGCTCATGCCACCCTCCCGCCCGGGAAGCGTTCGAGATTTCCGAGATCGTAAAGCGGTACGACGAGATCGGCGTTCTCGCGGACCCTGGAATAGGTCGAGATCGCCTCGTACATGTTCTCGTTGATTCCGATTGGAATGTTCTTCTCGACATTCTCGCGGACGAAATAGCTGTCGGAGATCGCGGCGACCCCGGCCGGTGTGTCGACCTCGACGACCACAGATGCGCGGTGGTGGACGCCTGACCACCAGGTACGCAGGCCGGGAGCGAGTTCGTCCTCGTCGGCGAGCAGGCGTACCCGCGGCCACGCCTCGGTCACCAGGTGCACAAGGATGTCTTCCGGCAGGGACGTGGCCCGATTGTCGTGTGGATGCGCGTGTGTGGTGTGGAAATGCACCCAGCCACGTTCGGCGATGCAGATCTGCGCCCTGCTGAACAATGCCACGTTGCTGACCGTGTAGAGCTGCAGCGGCGTCAGTACGACGTGCGTGACGTCCTCGGGAGTGACGCCATGCTTGGCGAGCTGGTCGACGATGAACTCGTCGGGCTCCCGGCGCATCATCGCCCGCTCGCCCAGCACCGTGGCCCAGTGCGCGTTCATCGGACCGAGGTCCCGGGCGGGGCCGGTGTTGACGAGAGCGGTCACACCGTCACCGCGGATGAGGACCGCCTGGAACAGCAGGGTGTGCCACTGGTCCCAGTCGCTCATCCAGAACAGCTCTGGGCCCGGGATGTCGCCTCGACCCACGGGGAGCACCTGGACGCTGTACGTACTCATCGGACGCTCACCACTCCTCGTTGCGTTCGCCTGCGACCACCGGCTGCTTCTGCGTTCATGATCACGTTCGTGATCACCGTCAGGATCACGATTCCCGTCACGACCATGGTCCCGGCCACCGTCATGATCACGAACCCGATCGCCGTCATGATCACGATCAGGGCGGTCCTCATGATCAGCGACATGATCAGCGACATGATCACGTTCATGATCATGATCGCGGTCACTGCGCGCCGCGAACGTCCACGGCGCGAGCCGGCTGGTAGCCGAGCGCCTCGGACATCCGTTGGGCCGCACCGCTCAGCAGCATGTGGGCGCGCTCGCGATGCGCGGGGGTGAACCGGATCGCCGGCACCGACACGCTCATTGCGGCCACGACCCGCCTGCTGTAGTCGAAGATCGGCACGGCGACGCACCGGATGCCCATCGTGTACTCCTCGTTGTCGATGCAGAACCCCCGCCGCCGCACGTGCTGCAGGTGCTCACGCAGCAGCGCCTTGTCGGTGATGGTGTGGGAGGTGATGGGTTGGAGCGGCGTGCCGGCCAGCCTCGCGTCGAGCTCCTCCTGGCCGAGTCCGGCCAGCAACACCTTGCCGACGCCCGTGGCGTAGGCGGGCAGCCGCCGGCCGACCTCCGACGCGAGCGTCAGGGTTTGCCGCCCGTCGACCTTGGCGACGTAGACGTTGTGAAGCCCGTCGAGCACCGCCAACTGCACCGTCTCGTCGATGCCGTCACGGATCTTCTCCATCAGCGGCACGGCCCGCTCGACCAGGCCGAGCGCGCGGGTGTAGGCGTTGCCGGCCTCGAGCGTACGGATGCCGAGCGTGTACGCCCGCTGGTCCGCATCGAAGTCCGCCCACCCGCGTTCGACGAGGGTCCGGAGCAGGCCGTGGAGGCTCGACCGCGGATACCGCAGCGCCTGGGCGATCTCGGTGAAGGTCAGCGGCTGTTCGTGCCGGGTCATCAGTTCGAGGATCGCAAGCGTTCGTTCGGCCGACTTCACCGCGCCCTTGGTCATGTCGTTCACGGCGGTGCTCCCTGGTCGAGCTCCGGGGCTCCGTCGTGGCCGCCCTGGCAGCTCCTGCGATGGCGATTCGGGTATGTGAACACCTGTTCAGCAAGCTGAAACTGCGCATAACCTACGCCGACAAAGGGCGTGAGGGCCAGTGTGTTTCGTCGAGGAGACAGATTGATCGAGGTGAAGTCGTGCCGCATCGATCAGGTCACCGCGAACTCTTCGAAGGCTTCGCTGCTCCCCAGGCCGCGTTCTCGCCGGCACCGATCTGGTGGTGGAGTGGCGAACGCGTCGAGCTCGACCGGCTCCGCTGGCAGCTCGACCAGTTGGTCGAGGCGGGCGTCCACAACATGGTGGTCCTCAACCTCGCACCCACCGGCCCGACGTACGGCTCGCTCGCCGACGACCCACCCCTGCTGAGCGAGGAGTGGTGGGCGCTGTGGGAGGGCCTGTGTGAGTACGCGGGGAAGCGCGGCGTCCTGCTGTGGTTCTACGACCAGATCGGCTTCTCCGGCGCCAACCTGCAGGGTCGGCTCGTCACCGCGCACCCGGAGTACGCCGGTGCGTCGCTCGAACGGGTGGTGCAGGACGTCGACGGCCCGGTCGAGCTGGTCTGCCCGGCTGCCGGTTCGCCGATCTCGGCCTGCGCACTTCCCCTCTCCGCTGACGGCCCCGAGGCCGCGGGCACCGTTTCGGGACCGCCGATCCCGCTGGAAGTGGTCGACGGCCGCGTCCGCTGGGACGGCGCCGAACCCGGTCGGCACCGCGTCATGCTGGCGTACGCCCTGCGCCAGGGGTTCGACTACACCTCCGCCGACGCCTGCGCGGCGCTGCTCGACATCGTGCACGGGGCGTTCGAACGCCGGCTCGGCCCTTACCTCGGGACCGTCATCGTGGGGTCCTTCCAGGACGAGCTCCCGACCCTGCCGAGTTGGGGTCCGGCGTACGCCGACGAGTTCGGCAGGCGTCGCGGCTACCGCATCGAGGACACGATCGCCGCCCTTTGGGAGGCCGTTCCTTCCCTTCCTGGGGGCCTCGACCCGGCCCGGGTGAGGGCCGACTACCAGCGGGTCCGGGCGACCCTCGCCGAGGAGGCGTTCTTCCAACCTCTGCACGCCTGGCACGAACGCCACGGCCTGACCGTCGGCGTCGACCAGCAGAGCCCGGCGCGGGCGGGGGAGCCGCTCGGCAGCACCCGGCAGTACGCCGACTACATGCGTACGCACCGGTGGTTCAGTGCGCCCGGCAGTGACCACCACGGCGAGGCGAAGATCCACAGCTCGCTGGCCCAGCACTACGGCCGGCCGCGCACGTGGATCGAGTCGTTCCACTCCAGCGGCTGGGGCGGGACGCTGGAGGAGACGTTCGACTGGCTGGTGCCGTGGCTGCTCGCCGGCGCGAACCTCTACAACCCGCACGCCGTCTACTACTCCACGCGCGGCGGGTGGTGGGAGTGGGCGCCGCCGAGCACCTGCTGGCGTCAGCCGTACTGGCGGCACTACAAGCACTTCGCCGACACGGTGAGCCGGCTGTGCTGGCTGCTGACCCGGGGTGAGCACGTCTGTGACGTCGGGGTGCTGTACCCGTCCGCGACCGTGCAGTCCGCGACGCTGGTGGCTGGTGTGCTGCCGGACGCCACGAGGGCGCAGGAGACCTACAACGCGATCGTGGGACGGATGGTGTGGCACGACCCGGCGCGTGGGGTTCTGCACCGCGACGACCGGGACTTCGTCGTGCTCGACGACGACACCGTTGCGGGGGCGCGGGTCGCGGACCGTGCACTCCACACGCGGGCTGCGTCGTACCGCGCCGTCGTCCTGCCGTCGTGCCGGTTCCTGGAGAGCGCGACCGCGAAGGTGCTCGCCGACTTCTGCGCGGACGGTGGACTGCTGGTGGTCGTCGGCGATCCGCCTGAGCACGCCGACACCGACGACGGTGAAGAGGCGGTACGCCGGCTGCGGATCATGTTGGCCACGGGTCTGGCCACGGGCGCCGTGGTCCAGGTGGCATCGCCGGAGGCTCTGCCGGCGGCCCTCAACCGGCTCGAGCGACCAGTCGCGCTCGACGGGCCGACGCTGCGCCGCCGGGTGGGCGAGCTCGAGATCCTGCTCGTCCCGGCGGAGCCGACCGGGTGGGCGACCCGGTTCTCGGGCGGCCGCGACTGGATCCGCGGACTGTGGAGGAAGGGCTACGACTTCGACTCTGACCGGCGACGCGACGCGGTGGTCCTACGCCTGGACCCGGCGGCGGACGACATCGAGCAGTGGGATCCGGTGTCGGGCACGAGCCGGCCCGCCGACGCGCGGCGCCTCGGCGACGGCGCGGTCGAGGTCACGGTGCGGTTCGACGAGGCGCCGGCCGCGGTCCTGGTGTGGCGGCGCGTACCAGAGGACACAGTGGTGGCCGGCGACGCGTGCGCGGGCGGAAGGTCGGCGGCAGGCGGCGCCGCTTCCGAGCTGGCGGAGGTACCGCTGGGTGGTGCGTGGTCGGCGTCGCTCGTCCGCACGCTCGACAACCGCTACGGCGACCTGGCGCTGCCGGCGAGCAGCGATCCGTTCCCCCTTCAGCAGTGGCGTCTGCGCCACCAGCCGGAACCACCGGCCGCGGGCACGCCTCCGCTCGCGGCCGCCGCTGCATCCCCCTCCACGCTCGCATCCGCCTCCACCCTTGCCGCTGATGACTGGGCGCGGCCCGACCTCGATGACAGCGGATGGTCCGACGTGCTCGTCGGGCAGGGTACGTTCGCCTGGCGGACCGCGCCGCTCGCCACCGACGCCGTGCCGCCGCCACTGCCGGCGGGTCATGACGGCCCGCTCGACGCGCCGTTCGACGGTTCGGGTTGGACACCTGTCCGCTACTCCCTCTCCCGCGGCATCGAGAAGGATCCCTTCCAGGCCATGATGCTGGGCCCGAAGGCACGGGTGCCTGACGACTTCTGGCATGTCGCCGGGGTGAAGGCGGGTCAGGTGGTGGCCTTCCGGACCAGCCTGCCGGTGGAGCGGTCCGGCACGGTGACGCTCGCGGTGGAAGCCAATGGCGCCAAGGACGTCTGGTGGAACGGCGAACCGCTCGGGCCTGACCCCGGTGGCTTCCTCCGCCTCGACCAGGTACGCGCACGGGCCGGCAACAACCTGCTGGAGGTCCGTGTCACGGCCGACGTCAAGTGCGACCTGCGCGGCTACTGGGCACTCACGACGGATCCGGATGCCTTCGCCCGCCCGGCCTGGCTGGTGCCGGAGGACGGAACCGTCCGCGGGACCGAGCTCGTGGCGCGCGGAGTCCTCACCCTCCCGGCGACTCGCCTTCAGCGGGCCGTGTTGCAGCTGGGCACCGAGGGTCCGGCACGACTTGTCCTTGCGGGTAAGGAGATCGCGACGCAGGGGGCGTTCGAGCCGTACGGCGGGCAGGACCGCGTGCTGCCGTACGACGTGACGGAGCATCTGGTGCCCGGCGACAACCCGATCGAGGTCCACTTCACCGACATCGGCCGGCCGCTGGCGGTCTTCGCCGACGCGGTGATCGAGTTCGCCGACGCTACGACATCGACGTTCGTCACCGATGCCTCGTCGTGGACCTTCACGCGGGACGGCCTGCCGGTCGGAACGGCCTTGCGACGCTTGCAGCCCTACGATCCGCGGTTCGCGTGGCTGCGCCCCAGGCCACATCCGCTGCCGCGCGCGAGCTGGCTCGAACCCGCGGTCGCGGACGGCAGCGTGCTCGACCTCGTGCCCGAGGCGCGTCCGGGGGCACCCAAGCCGGCCGAGTGGTTCCGGCTCGTCGTACCGCCCGGTGCGACGTCGGCGACCATGCCGGTCGCGTCTGCGCGGGTGCAAGCCTGGCTTGACGGGGTGGAGATCCCTGTGACACAAGGCCGGGTGGCGTTGCCGGGGCCTGACGTGGAGGGCCGGGCTCTCGCCGTACGCATCGAGCCGATCGACGGACGCTCCGGCGGGGCGCTGTGGGACGGTCCGGTGGAGTTCGAGTGCGGGGATGGGCCACTGTCGGCCGGGCCATGGGCCGACGCCGGGCTGGGTTCGTACTCCGGCGGCGTCCGCTACCGACGTCAAGTCCACCTTGACGGTGTTCCGGGATCGGCGGTGCTCGACCTCGGAGCCGTGCGTGGCACCGCCGAGGTGGTCGTCAACGGCCAACCCGCCGGTGTGCGTATCTGGTCGCCGTACCGGTTCGACCTCTCCGGACTCCTGCGCAACGGCGCTAACGAGGTCGAGGTGACGGTCTACAACACCCTCGCGCCGTACCTCGACGACTGCTCGCCGACGATGGGAGTCTTTCCCGGGCAGCGGTTGTCGGGCCTGCTCGGTCCGGTAACACTGCGCGCCGCACAGCCTACGGCGATGCAGCCGGCCGCCAGACCGAGGACGGCCACACCAGGGACAGCCGCACAGCCAGAGGGGAGCTGAGACGTCCATGGCACTGCCGAGGATCCGGGAAGTCCGGGCGTACGTCGTGCGGGGCGGCGGCGCCGACTACCACGACCAGACCACCAAGCACTGGATCGACGACCACGTGGCGACGCCGATGTCCCGATATCCGGAGTACCGCGAGAGCCGGCAGGCGTTCGGTCTCAACGTCCTCGGCACGCTGGTCGTCGAGGTCGAGGCGGATGACGGCACCGTGGGGTTCGCCACCACGACGGCGGGGGAGCCGGGTGCGTACATCGTCGAGAAACACCTCGCGCGCTTCGTCGAGGGCGGGCCCGCGACGTCGATCGAGAAGATCTGGGACCAGATGTATGCCTCGACGCTCTTCTATGGCCGCAAGGGAATCGTGGTCAACTGCATCAGCGCGGTCGACCTCGCGCTCTACGACCTGCTCGGCAAGCTCCGTGGCGAACCGGTGTATGCACTGCTGGGCGGGCCGGTGCGCGACGAGTTGGTGTTCTACGCGACTGGCGCGCGGCCCGACCTCGCGGAGAAGCTGGGCTTCATCGGCGGCAAGCTGCCCCTTCAGCACGGACCGGCCGAAGGTCCGGCCGGCATGCAAGCCAACCTTGACAGGCTGCGGTCGATGCGTGAACGGGTGAGCGATGATTTCTTCCTCGCCTGGGACTGCTGGATGTCGCTCGACCTCGACTACGCCACCCGGCTGGCCCACGGGTGCGCCGACCTCGGGCTGAAATGGATCGAAGAGGCGCTGCCGCCCGACGACTACTGGGGCTACGCCGAGCTGCGCCGCCGCATGCCGACCGGCATGTGGGTGACGACCGGTGAGCACGAGTGGACGAGGTACGGATTCCGGCTGCTGCTGGAGATGGGTTGTGCCGACGTCATCCAGCCGGACGTCAACTGGTGCGGGGGAATCACCGAGCTGATCAAGATCGCGGCACTTGCCGACGCCCGCGCCGTACCTGTGATCCCGCATGGCTCGAGCGTGTATTCGTACCACTTCGTGATCACGCGGCAGAACAGTCCGTTCTCGGAGTTCCTGATGATGCATCCCGAGGCGGCGGAGGTTGTGCCGATGTTCCACCCGCTGCTGCTCGACGAGCCGGTGCCGGCGGGTGGCCGGTTGCGGCTGCCGGAGACCCCTGGCTTCGGGGTACGCCTGAACCCCGATGCCCACCTCCACCGCCCCTACACGCACGAGCCGAGCGCCCTTTGACAGCAGGGAAATTCTAAGGTCACCTCACCGGGACCTGAAGCCGCCCACCCCGGGCGGATGGGACGTACAGGGAAGCCGATCAGCGCTTGCGTGCACTGGAACCTGGGTGATCTTGACGTGCTGTCGTCCCCTCTTCACGGTGAAGGCGTCAGTGGATCTTCTGAGCTGTGTCCCGACGACTCCGGACCAGAAGTCGAAGGGACGTGAGGAGGAGCACCGAGAATGCGACTGCGTAAGGCATGTGTCGCACTGTTGTGTGTGATTGCGTCTCTGTTCGTCGCCCAGGTTGCGAGCGCGCCGGCAAGTCTCGCCGACAGCGGTCGCCACTGCTGCTGATCCAGCCAACCGCACCGATGAAGGTGGATTCCCACGCCTGGACGGGTGGGAATCCACCTGTGTGACAGGCCACGGACGAAGGCCGTCGCCGACAGCTCGGTTGATCGAAACTCCTCGCCACGCAACCTTGCCATCGTCAACGGGGGCGGAGAAGGCGGAGCATCACGAAGGCCGGGCGCAGGGCGAGCTTCGCATGAACCTCGGGAAAGCGGCGGCGAAGCTCCTCCGATGGCTGGGGTTCCACGAGGCGTTCGATGAGGAAGCCGGCGTCCGTCGCTTCAGCACAGGTGGCAGTGAGCGGTTGCCGCCAGTACCGCATGTCCCAGTCGTCCTTCCAGACCTCTTCCACCAGTTCGACGTCGAAGTAGCTGCCGCCGTGATTCAGCCAGTCCTCCATCGGGTGGGCAGTGGAGAGCACCAGTCGCCCGCCCGGGCGCAGGACTCGGAACAGCTCCCGCAGCACCGCCCGCCGGTCGTCCAGGTGGTGGATGACGAGTGCGAGGACCACGGCGTCGAACGTCTGGTCCGCCAGCCAGTCGAGCGGCTGGGAGAGGTCATGGACACGAAGCAGTTCCGCCCGGTCACCGAGCCGGCTCTGGGCGAGTTCGACCATGCCCGCACTCTGGTCGAAGCCGACGACGGACGCGCCGCGGGCGAGAAGCTCGTCTGCGTAGAGGCCGGGACCACAGCCGGCGTCGAGAACCCGCTGGCCGGCGACGTCGCCCAGCAGCGCCAACACCGCCGGCCGGTCGAGCAGGGCGTTGTAGGCGCCGTTCGCGGCATGACGTTCGAAGTCGTCAGGACGCCGTTCGTAGATCGTGCTCACGGCAAGTTCCTCTCTCCCGCGTGTCGGGTCCGGCCAGCGGTCCAGGGCACCCCCTGGCGGGTTGTCCGCGCAACTGCATTGTCCGAACGTAGGAATGAATCCGCGCCGCCAGGTCAGGCGCCGGGGCGCACCGGGTCGAGTCCCTCCGCCTTCGCTGCATCGAACAGTCTCCGGTCATAGGTGACGAACCCGGTCAGCTCCTCGCGGATTGCCAGCGCACTGGCCAGGTGGATGGCGTCGAGGCTTCGCAGCCAAGGGTCTCCCATCTCGGCGGCGTCCTCGATGATGTCGGCGGTGAGTGCCACCACATCCAGACTTCCAAGGTGCGCGCGCGTATGGGGGAGGGCATCTGCGAAGTGGCGTCGGCATGCTCGGATCACTTCGAGGCGGGCCAGCTCCGAGGTGACGTGGCGAGGTCCGTGGTGCGCGACGATCCACTCCTCAAGGGCTGGACTCTCCGCCTCACCATGCACGAGTTTGATGAGTGCCGAGGAGTCGAGGTAGATCACGGCAGCCGTTCCTCGCGCATGTCGTCGAGCATCTCCTCGGCTGTGGGCTCCCCCGCACGTGCCGGGCGTCGGCTGGGCAGGTGGAATGGCCGGGAGGCGGGGATCAACCGCCCCTCGGCGATCAGGCGTTCGCGCGCGGTGATCTCGGCGGGCGGGGGCACGAGAAGCGCGACTAGTTGGCCGCGCTCGGTGACCTCCACGGTCTCTCCGGCCTTCACCTTGTCGAGGTAGCGACTGGCGTGCTGGCGCAGCTCCCGGACTCCGATGCGTTCCATGCGAACCACTGTAGCACCTCTGGTGCTACAGTGGTCGTCCGTTCGGGGGATCGGGGAAGGTAGGGGTGTCGTCGTGCAGGACGACGGTGAGGACTGCGGCGTGACGGCGGCCGAGGTGGCGGTGATGGCACCGGCGCTCGGGCGTACGACCGACGGGTGCGGCGAAGTCCAGGTCGAGCTCCTTGCTCGGCCGACGATCGCCGATCTCGCGACGGTCGGCATCTGGTGCGTCCACGGTCCAGAGCGTGACTGGTCCCTCGTGTGCAAGGTCATCCGGCATGCCGGCGGCGCCGGCACGACGTGGCGCTCGCACTCAGATCCGGACCACCCGTTCTACTGGCGGCGGGAGGCGGAGGCGTTCGGGAGCGACCTGCTCGCGGGCCTCCGTGACGGGCTCCGGGCGCCCGCCTGTCACGGCATCGTGGACCGGGCCGATGGCACCACGGCGATCTGGATGGAGGACGTCGCCGGCCTGCCCGCCTCCCACTGGTCACTCGACCGCTATCGCCGTGCGGCAAGGGATCTCGGCCGGATGCAGGGCCGCCTTGCCGACGCCCCGGCACTCGTCGAGCGGTGGCTCAGCCGCGACTGGCTACGGGTCTACGTCGAACGCCGGTCCGCCCACTGCGAGATCCTGGATGACCCGCGCGCCTGGTCCCACCCAGGCGTCGAGGCGGTCGTGCCCGCCGGTCGGGCCGGGGCCTTCCGGCAGCTCTGGGCCGACCGGCACCGCTTCCGGTCGGTCCTCGACAACTACCCCAGAACCCTGTGTCAGTTGGACTTTCACCCAGGCAACCTCTTCGACGTCGACGGCGACACCGTCGTCATCGACTGGGCGTTCGCCGGCGTCGGCGCCCTCGGTGAGGATGCCGGAACCCTGCTCGTCGACACGGTCGCCGACTTCCGGCTGGAGCCAACACTGCTACCGGAGCTGTTCGAGAACCTGGTCGACGGCTACGCGGCCGGGCTCGCCGACGGTGGCTGCGTACGTCCGGTTGATGACGTACGCAGGGCGATAGCGGCCGGGGCGACGGCGAAGTACGGCTGGCTCGTTCCGGCCGTTCTGTCGGCGTTCCAGCAGGGGCGTACGACACTGAACGGGCGGCCGATCGAGGAGGGCGCGCGGGCCTGGGTGGCCGTGGCGGAGTTCCTGGTCACGGAGGCGCCTGACGGGCTTGACCGCAATGTCCAGCCGTCCCTCCAGCCGTCCGGCCCGCTACCCCTGCAGCCGTTGCCGGTAGGTGTGTGGAGCTGCCAAGCTGCCCGACAGGCGCCTCGACGCGGCCTGCGCGAATGCGAGGACCGCCGGCAGCATCCGCTGCGGCACGCCCAGTAGGGAGCACACGGATGTCAACCGATCACCGGGACACAGACCCGATGCGCAACGCCCTGGCCGGGCTGGTGCGCGAGGGCACGTTGTCGGAGGATCAGGCGCGGCGGGTCGGTGACGTTCTGCGCCGTTCGGGCGTCGCCCCCGCGCAGCCTCGCGACGTCGCGCCGGAACGCCGGGAGCGCGTGGTCGAGGTGCTGTCCTACCTCGGCGGCGCGCTGGTCATCGGTGCCCTGATTCTCATCGTCGGGTTGGCCTGGAGCGACCTGAACCGCGGCGGCAAGCTGGCGATCTGCGGCGGCGCCACCGTCCTCCTCCTCGTGGCGGCCATGGCGGTCGGCGGGCTGGTGCGTACGACGATGTGGCCTACCGGGCGAGGCGAACCCGGATCGGCCGACTCCGGCAACCGACAGCGCGACACGCTCGCCGCCACGCTCGGTGCGCTGGGCTCCGGCGGTGCGGCGTTCACCGTCGGTGTCGCCATCGACGTGGACGGGTTCAGAGCGTTGGTCCTTCCCGGTGTCGCCATGGTCATCGTGGCGGCCGCCAGCTACGTCATGTGGGGCAGGGCGCCGCTCGTCTGCGCGGCGTTCGGTGGTGGCCTGCTGATCGCCATCGCGCTGATCGACATGCGTCCGCAGTCGTGGTCGGCGCTCGTGCTGACCGGCATCGTGTTGATGGTGTACGGCGCCTTGTGGATCGGCCTCGGCCGGATCCTCGCCGAACGCGACGTCGCCGGAGTCCTCGGCGGCGCCATCGGCCTGATCGGTGCCGAGCTCGCCAGCATCGAGAACGACTACGCCTGGGTGGGCCTGCTGCTGGGTCTGGTGGGCATCGCGGCGATGTTCGCGATGTTCTGGACCAGCCGCCGCTGGTGGTACGCGGTGTTCGGGGCGGCCGGTGCACTCGTCATCCCGCCGACCGCGCTGGGCGTGATGTTCGACAACGCCCTGCTCGTGGGTGTCGTCCTGCTGCTCATCGGCGTGGCGTTGATCGTGGGCGCCGTCGCGACGCTACGCAGGCGGGGACGGCTGTCGTCGCGGCCGCCGGCCGATCCTGGCGAGTCCTCGTGACCGCCGCCTCAGCTCGGGCCGAGGAGGTTGCCGAGCTGGCGGGCCGCGGCGAGGGCGCGAGCGGCGTCGTCGGCGGACCGGCTGCTGACGTTTCGCCGTAGCTCCCGCTCCAGTTGCACCGACACGGCGTCCGGATCGGCCTGGTCGCTGTGCAGGCGCAGGAATCGGTACCAGTCGAGGATCCGGATGCCCAGCACCTCCAGCTCGTGCGAGGCCTGGATGAACTCGTCCATCAGACCGCGCACCCGCGCGACCCGGCCGAAGTTCTTTCCTCCGTCGTACGCCGGCTGGTCGGCGATCTGCTCATCCTTGCCGGGGTAGGGGCGGGCGTCGGCCGGTGCGCGGATGCTGCGGTCAGCGCCCTTGGCGGCATCTCGGGCGTACTGCCAGTAGTGGTTGCGGTACTCGGCCGCCCACCGGGCCGACACGACATAGGGTTCGGCGGCCACCGGCGACCCCGACAGGACGTTGTCGAGGTACCACGGCACGACCACCAGTAGGTCGTGGTCGGCGCAGGCGGCCGGCGTCGTGGTGAACCGGAAACTCGGCTCGCCCTCCTTGGCCAGCAGGAACCAGCCCTTGAGCTCGATGCCGAGCGCGATGTCCGGGCCGCCCGCCGATCCTTTGCGCAGCAGGCGTACGTCGGGAAACCGTTGTGACTGGCGTTCGAACGTGTAACCCAGCCACGCGTCGTCGGGATCCCACAGTGCTCGCTGCTGGTTGAGTGCGGCGACCACCTGGCCCTCGATCGACGTACCCAGCAAGGTGTTGAGACTGTGCAGGTCGGTCGCGTTGACGCCGGCGATGTGATTGTGGAACTCGAAGTACGCCGCAAGGCCGGCCAGCACGACGCGCAGCCGCTGCTGGAGTGTGGTGCGCGGGTCGTCGGGGTCGAGGGCGGGCTCCGCTGGTGTGGGCGGTCCGAAGGGCGCGGCCGGCGACGCGTCGAAGAGTCCGTCAGTGCTGGCGGTCACGTCGCCTCCGCCTCGCCACCCGTGCCGCGTGGTCCCGCGTCCGTGCTACGGGCCGGGTTTCCGCCCTGCCCCCCGGCATTCCCGCCGGCATTCTCGCCCGCCGCCCCGCGGCCGCCTGCTGCCACGTTCACGAGGTCCGATGTCGCCGGCGCGCCCGTCGCGCTTTCTCCCGCCACGGCAAGGTCGGGACGGTCGGAGGGGACGGCAGCCTCCTCCGCCGCCGGATTGGCCGCCGCTCGCGCCGACCGCAGGCGTTCGCGGGCGAGCTTGGTGAACTCCTTGTCGAGTTCGGCGACGTAGGCACGCCGGCCCAACGCGACCGCCGCGACCGAGCCCGACGCCAACCCGCCG
Source organism: Actinopolymorpha sp. B17G11 (assembly GCF_040196095.1). NCBI lineage: Bacteria > Bacillati > Actinomycetota > Actinomycetes > Propionibacteriales > Actinopolymorphaceae > Actinopolymorpha > Actinopolymorpha sp. B17G11. The sequence continues at coordinate 26,756 of NZ_JBEFTW010000007.1, read as the reverse complement.
AACGGTTCCCACACCACGTCACCGGGCACCGTCACGGCTTTGACCAAACGTTCCATGAACTCCAGCGGCTTCTGGTTCAGGTGCGCCGAACTGCCGGCGGTCGGCCGGTAGACCCGCGGTGCAGCGCGGCGAAGGGTGCCCTTGAGTCGTTCGTCGTCGTGCAACGGTCCCCGGTGCCAGACATTGGTGATCCCGTGCTGGTGGTTCCACCGGTGGCGCAGGCCGTCCCACTCCTTGGCTGTGACGACGCCCCGACCGTCGAGGCTGAAGTAGGGCCAACCAGTCTGTTGGCCCCGCTCGTTCGCGTACGTCGCGAGTTTCTCCAGCATCTCCCCGGGCGGCCAATACCACAGCCAGTCCTGCGTGAGGTACTTCCTGGTCGCCGCATTGCGGACGCCGCACGCCTCGTTGGCGCGATAGAGCGGCAGGCCGCTGCGCACCCACTCGTGACGCAGCCACTGCTGCACCGGGAGCGGGCCGTCGGGCGTGTCGATCGTGAATCGGCGTTGGTAGAGGACGCAGACCTCCGACACCACCGGAAACCGGCGGATCGTCTTGCCGTTGACGTTGCCCGCGACGTGCGCGATGCCCTTGTCCCAGGTGATGGTCTGCACGTAGTCCCACCCGTGCTCCACCAGCAGTGGATGCACGGTCGCCCAGCCCACCTCGGTGTTCCAGAACCACAGTGTCGTGGCCGGGTGCGCGGCTGCGGACCAGGCCTCGACGTGCGGGCGGTACCACTCCACCAGGTCGGCGGTGCCGGTCGTGTCGCCGTGAAATCCGCGGACGCCATAGGCGCCGTCGCTGATGATCGTCACCGGCGTCGGCCAGCGGCGGTAAGCCTTGCTGACGTCGCCGTGACACAGCTCGTACGCCGGAGCGCCCGGCCGTCGCCCGCGCGCCTTCCCCTCACCACCCACGCACCGCAGGCTAGCCCCGCCCGCCGACAGAGCCGCACCGGCTCGCCGCCCCGTCGCCTGCCTCCCCGTCGCCTGCCGCCTCGCCGCCTGCCGCCTCGCCGCCGAGACAACCTGCCGAGACAACCTGCCGAGACAACCCGGGCGAGACAACCTGGGCGAGACCGGACCCGGGGAGACCAGACCGGCGGTTCAGGGCGCAAATGACCACGCTGAGCATGCATGTGGTCCCCCACCAGGTGCCGACACCCGTTACGGATGCTGCAGCCATGCTCAGCGTGGTCATTTCCGCCCTGAACCGCCCCGCAAGGTCAGCCGTGCGCGGGAGGCGAGGCGTCGCGCGGTCGCTGTTGGACTGGCCGCGGTGCAGTCACGCTGGACTACGGTGGAAGTGATGAACCGACTTACTGCAGCGACCAGCCCCTACCTCCGGCAGCACGCCGACAACCCGGTCGACTGGTGGCCGTGGTCCGACGAGGCGTTCGCCGAGGCCCGCCGCCGCGAGGTCCCGGTCCTGCTGTCCGTCGGCTACGCGGCCTGCCACTGGTGCCACGTCATGGCCCACGAGTCGTTCGAGGACGAAGGCACCGCCGCCTACATGAACGACAACTTCGTCAACATCAAGGTCGACCGCGAGGAACGCCCTGACGTCGACTCCGTCTACATGGAGGCGACGCAGGCGATGACCGGCCAGGGCGGCTGGCCGATGACCTGCTTCCTCACGCCGGCGGCCGAACCTTTCTACTGCGGTACGTACTTTCCCCCGCAGCCACGGCACGGCATGCCGGCGTTCGCCCAGGTGCTGGAGGCCGTGGCCCGGACCTGGGACCAACGCCGCGACGAGGTGACCCAGGCTGCCGGCGAGATCGTCGCCCATCTCGACAGTCCACAGATCCCCGCCGGTGACGCACCCGACCACGCTGCCCTGGACGCCGCGGTCGAGTCGCTCGCGAAGGATTTCGACCCGGTGCACGCCGGTTTCGGTGGTGCGCCGAAGTTCCCGCCGTCGATGGTGCTGGAGTTCCTGCTCCGCCACGCGGCCCGCACGGGATCCGCGCAGGCACTCGCCATGGTCGAGCAGACCGGCGACCACATGGCCCGGGGCGGCATGTACGACCAACTCGGCGGCGGCTTCGCCCGCTACAGCGTCGACCAGGCGTGGGTGGTCCCGCACTTCGAGAAGATGTTGTACGACAACGCCCTGTTGCTCCGCGTCTACCTGCACTGGTGGCGGCAGACGGGCGCTCCGCTCGCCGAGCGGGTGGTACGGGAGACCGCCGACTTCCTGCTCCGCGACCTGCGTACTCCCGAAGGCGGGTTCGCCTCCGCCCTCGACGCCGACAGCGAGGGCGTGGAGGGCAAGTTCTACGCATGGACGCCGGCAGAGCTGCGAGCCGTCCTCGGCGACGCCGACGGTGCCGCCGCGGCGGAGCTGTTCGGCGTGACGGAAGAGGGGACGTTCGAACACGGCGCCTCGACCCTGCAGCTACCCGTCGATCCGCCCGATCCGGCGGCCTTCGCCGACAGCAGGGCGCGCCTCTTCGCGGCGCGCGCGCATCGGGTCCCGCCCGGCCGTGACGACAAGGTGGTCGCCGCCTGGAACGGTCTCGCCATCGCCGCGCTGGCCGAGGCGGGTGCGCTGCTCGAGGAGTCGTCCTATGTCGAGGCCGCACTGGCCGCAGCGGACCTTCTCGTACACCTGCACACCGACGCTGCCGCCCGCCTGGTGCGTACCTCCCGCGACGGCGTGGCGGGCACGAGTCCCGGCGTGCTCGAGGACTATGCCGATGTCGCAGAGGGCTATCTGGCCCTCTTCACGGTGACGGGTCATCAGGTCTGGCTGAAACGCGCGGGGGAGTTGCTCCACGTCGTACTCACCCGGTTCTCCGACGGCGAGGGTGGCTTCTTCGACACCGCCGACGATGCCGAACGCCTGGTCCGCCGTCCCCGCGACCCCACCGACGGCGCTACGCCGTCCGGTCGTTCAGCGGCGGCGGGTGCGCTGCTCACGTACGCCGCCCTGACCGGTTCGTCACGCCACCGCGAAGCCGTGGAGCCGGCACTCGGCATCGCCGGTGCATTGGCGGATCGCGCCCCCCGCGCCGCGGGTTGGGGCCTTGCGGTCGCCGAGGCGCTGGCGGCCGGACCGGTGGAGGTCGCGGTCGTCGGACCCGACGACCCCGACCGGTCGGCCCTCCGCCGGACGGCGCTGTTCTCGCCCAGCCCTGGCGCCGTCGTCGCGGTGGGTACGCCGTCGACGGCAGGCGCATCGTCCTCCGGCGGCGATGGGCGGGTTCCCCTGCTTGCCGGCCGTGGCCTGGTCGACGGTCGATCCGCTGCGTACATCTGCCGGAACTTCGTCTGCGAGCGCCCGGTGACAGACCCCCGCGAGCTTGGTGCGAGGATCGGCGTACGTAACATTCAGTGAGTCCTTGTACGCGGAACGGAGTGATGCAGCATGGCGAGGCAGAAGAAGGGTCGCTTCAGCCGGCTCGACGCACTGCTCATGGGCGCGGTCGGCGCTCTCGTCGCGACGTCGGTGGTCAGGGAGCTTCGCCGTCCGGCGCCCGAACGCACGTGGCGCGGGAAGGTCGCCGGAGTTCCTTACGACTACCGGCCGCCGACCATCGACCGGTTGCGTTCGACCTGGTGGGCGCCGGAGGACGACCGGCTCGTGCAGCCGACGGCGTACGGTCTCGGCTGGGACCTCAACATCGGCCGCGTCGTGAAGCTCGCCTCGTCCGCGGTGGCGCAGGAAGAGTCCGCGTCGAACGGCAGGACGCCCGCACACCACTGACGTACGCCCGCATCGCGCTGACGTACGCCGCACACCCTGACGGGCTCGCCGGGGTCGATGGGCAACACCGGACGCGTCATTGGCGTCCAGCCCGCTGACTCGTTCACTGACACCACCCTTCGCCCAGCTGCCGGGCGATGGGTGGTGTCTTCGCGTGCTGCCACCGGGCGGTCGCGGTGGCGGTGATCTGCTCGTCCGTGCGTAGGTGGCCGGTACGAAACGTGGCCCCGATCTGCTCTCGGCCGGCGACGAGCGCCTGTACGCCGGCATCTTCGGGCCCGGACCGTGACACCGCTGGCCTCTGCCAGCCTGGCAATACTCCACCTGCGCTGGACGTCGTCGTTCACGCACCAGGTGGTAGAACCTCCCGCTACGGGCGGTTCAAGCCCGTGCCGGCTGGAACGTGGAGAGCTGAGACGTTGACACGGTGCGCTGTAACGATGTAATCGTAGTTACATGACACGTCAGGAACGTGAGGAACGCATCCGTGGTTGGCTCGTCGGCCGGCTGCCCGAAGAGTGGTTCACCACGCCAGTCGATCTGACCACCGACCGGGACGAGATCACCGTCATCGGGACCCTTGCGGCGCCGAAGGTGGCGCAGGAGGCGTCCGCGGTCGAGCGCTCGGCGGCCGAGTCCGGGCGGATCAAGGAGTTCCGGGAACGTACGCGCGAACATCGGATCCGGATCGCCCGTGAACTCGAACACGCCACCGGCCAGAAAGTGGCGTGGGGAGCGGCCTGTGGGGAGAGTCGGGAGACGTTCACCACCCAGTCGGTGCCGGTCATGACGAGGCTCCGCCAGTCCGAACGCCAGGTGCTCGACACGTTGGTCGAGTCGGGTGTCGCGCGGACTCGCTCGGAGGCGCTGGCCTGGTGCGTGAAGCTCGTCGGCCGGAACGTCGAACCGTGGCTGGCCGACCTTCGCGCCGCCATGGCACACGTCGAGCAGGTCCGTTCCCAGGGCCCGGACGCGGCCGACCGCACCGACGGCCTCGACGACCCCGCCCCAGGGACCGACCCCGCGAGAACCCAGAGCGACCCGCCGCCCGAGAAATAGCCCAAGCGTTCCGGGCGGAGCGCGCAGGTCGAGGACGACGCGACCGTTTCGGGGCCGCGCGCGGGCCGAGGGCGAGGTGAACTCTTCGGAGTGGCCCGCAAGTCGAGGACGAGGCGAAGCCTGGACGCGACTCCCGACCTTCCGTGATCATGATCGTGATCATGAAAGTTTGTCGGCACATATGCCGCTTTCCACTTCATGATCATGGAAGCACCGCGGCACGCACAGCGCCACCGCAGCACAGCGCCACCGAGCATTGTCATTGGGCACCCCGACGACGAGGTGGGGGTCAGGGCTTCTGTGCGACCAGGATGTCCCGGATGATCGCCTGGTCGACCCGGTGCTGGAATCCTTCGTACGCAGCGCCCTCGCAGACGTCGAGCCCCGCGTCCCTAAGCACCTGGGCGGCGTCGTCTCGGCTGGCGCCGTGAATGTTCCACGAGATCCCAACCGCGCCTCCGGGCCTCAACAACTCCACCCACGCCGGTACGGCAGCCCTCAGCAGGTCGAGCGGCCGTCGCGACAGGCTCCCTCCACCGCCGTCACCACCACGGCCGCCGCGTCTCCCGTCACTGCCGCGCGCACCCTCAGACCCGCGCCCGCTGTCCCCGCCGCCGCGCCCGCTGTCCCCGCCGCCGCGCCCGCTGTCCCCGCCGCCGCGCGTGCGGCTTCCGTGCTGCACGCCATACGGCGCGTCCGCCACGACCACGTCGAACGACCGTGGCCGGAAGAAGTCGCGCGCCCGCGTCGTATCCCCGTTGACCACCGTGAGCGACAACGCGTCCCCTGCCTTGTACGCCTCCTTGTCCGCCGCCAGCGTGACGTGCAGCCGCCGCCCGATCACCTTGCGGTCCCTGCGTACCGGCGTGAACTCCGCCTGGTGCTTCAGCCGCTTGCGCTTGAGCCAGGTACGAATGAAGGCGGAGTACGCCTCGACGTCCTTGCTGTCGTGCTCGAGTCCGGTCGCGTCGTATCCGTACATCAGCGCCTGGTTCAGCGTCGTGCCACGCCCGCAGAGCGGATCGAAGACGTGCAACCGCCGGTCGAGCATCGCGTCCGCGAAGTCCGACGACAACACGGTGACGTTGAGCAGCAGCTTGGTGAAGTACTCGTTGGTCTTCCCGGCGTACTTCTGGATCGTCAGCAGGTCGTCGTCGAACACCGCGAGCGGCGTCAGCTCGACGGGCCGCAGCAGCAGGTCGGTCCCATCACCCGCGCCGCGACTTGGGTCTCCATCCGCGCCTGAGACCTCGAAGAGTGCGTAGAGCGACGACAGCTGGGAGAGGTACGCGATGTCGCGGCCGCTCAGCTCCTCGGCCGTGAAGAGGAGGTACGGCACACCGCCCAGCCTTGCCTCCTCCACCTCACCCAGCCGCCCGGCGAGCGCCCGCTCGGCGAACACCGCCAGTTCGGCACGCAGGAGATCGACCGACGCTTCCGCGTAGACACGGTTCGTGGCTGGAAGGATCAGCAGGGCGTAGCGCGGCATGAGGACAACGATTCCAGGCCTGTCGAGAGCCCACGCGAGCGGGCGCCGAACGGGCGCCGAACGGGCGGCTGAACCGCGACCGGGCGGGTACGCCGGCGGGCGCCGGATCAGACGTCGAGCGCCTCGCCGACGGCGAGCCGGCGGAATCGAGATCCGGACTTCTCGGCCATCGATCCGACCAGTCCGTCGACGACCTGCAGGCCGATGTCGTTGAGCATTCCGTCGTGCGCCGACAACGCCAGAGTCGGCTTGACCGCACGGATGTAGTCGATCGAGTCCGCACCACGCAGCCAGGGCGCGCTGGTCGGCACCATCAACGTACGCACGGGAGCCTCAGGCACGGTGAACGCGTCACCGGGGTGGAAGAACGACGCATCCACGAAGAACCCGACGTTCGGCACCTGCGGCAGGTCGGGATGGATGACCTCGTGCAGTTCGCCGTGCACGCCGATCTCGAATCCCGCCGCCGTGAAGGAGTCCCCGCCGGCCACCACGTGCACCCGCGCCGGATCAACATCGTCCAGCAGTGCGGCCGTGGCGGCGTTGGTCCAGATCTGGACGTCGGGATGGCGGCGGAGCTTGCCGGCATCGAGGTGGTCGACATGCTCGTGGGTGATGAGCACCGCCTCCGCGCCGTCCAGCGGCTCCTCCTCGCTGAACGACCCCGGATCGATGACGAGCGCGTGGTCACCCTTCTCCAGGCGTACGCACGAATGGGTGTACTTGATGATGCGCATGGACGCTCCTCCCTTGTCCCTTCGACCCTCGCGGCCTCTCGACCCGGCCTCTCGACCCGGCCTCTCGACCGGGCATTTCGACCGCCCTCTCCACCCGGCCTTCGACCCAGCCCTGGGGCCGGGTGCGGCAGCACCACCCCTGGGCGGGTGGCTCCCGCTCTCCCTAGCGACGCCTCGCCGCGAGCCGTCACCCTGGCGTACGTACGCACGTAACGCCGCATGAGAGGCGCCCCATCCAATAGGTTCGCAACAGGGTGCCCCTCATCCAAGGGCACGTCGGGCCGCCGGGCGGTTCCCATCGGTTCGTCCGTACGACGTCACCAGGACGGCACCTCACGAGTCTATGAAGGTGAGAGGGGCGCCCGTGACACGTCGTACCGGCTTGCCGACTCGGCGCGCGTGCGCCGTGCCCGCGGCGGTAGCCTCGGGCAGCAGGACACCCTGAGGAGGTGACGGGTTCCATGGGCCGTCCGGGCCTGCTGTACCGCATCTACCAGCGACGCCTGATGGCGTCGATTGCCGCCGACCGGGTGCCGAGGCACATCGCGGTGATGATCGACGGCAACCGCCGGTGGGCCCGCGCGTCCGGCAGCCATGTCTCGAGCGGTCACCAGGCCGGTGCCGACAAGATCCCGGAGTTCCTCGGCTGGTGTGAGGAACTCGGCGTCGACGTCGTGACGATCTACATGCTCTCGACCGACAACCTGTCCCGGCCGCCGGAGGAGCTCGAACCCCTCCTCACGATCATCGAACGCATCGTCGAGGAACTGGCCGCAACCGGCCGGTGGCGGCTGCACCCGGTGGGAGCGTCCGACCTGTTGCCGACTTCGGTCGCGAGCCGGCTCAAACGCGCCGTTGAACGCACGGCAAATGTTTCGGGAATGCTCGTCAACGTCGCCGTCGGTTACGGCGGCCGGCAGGAACTCGCCGATGCCGTGCGTTCGTTGTTGCACGAGCAGGCGAGCCGGGGCACGACACTGGAGGAGTTGGCGGAGCTGCTCGATGTCGAGCACATCTCCGAACACCTTTACACCAAAGGGCAACCGGATCCCGACCTGATTATTCGTACGTCCGGCGAACAACGCCTGTCCGGCTTTTTGTTGTGGCAGAGTGCGCACAGCGAGTTCTATTTCTGTGAAGCACTCTGGCCGGATTTCCGCAAGGTCGACTTTCTCCGGGCGATTCGTGCCTACGCAGCGCGTAACCGTCGTTACGGGCTCTGAACTCCCAGTTAACCTGCCTGTTTGCGTGTCCCTCTGTTCGCGGGGGCCAACCCCACGTATTTTCGATCCTGACGGTCGGAGAGACCCCGGCTGTTCGGGAGGCCCATCGATGCGTGCGCAGTCGTCCTCCTCCCGCCGCGAGGCGGGGAAGGGTACGCATGGTGAACGTGGCCACGGGTTGGGTTCTGCCAACTCTCGGCCGCGTCGCGAGAGGGCCGGCACCCGGCCCTGCGGCTTGGTCCCGGTCCACCATCTCGACAGGCGAGGGCCGGGCGCTGGTGCGCGCCGCTGGCCCGAAGGGGACGCACGTGGCTGCATCGAAGCCGAACGCGACCGTGGGTGCGAGCAAGTCGAGCGCCCGCTCAGCTGCCGGACACAAGCCCGCGACCGCGACCGCAGGGGCGACCCGGGACGGCGGTGTCGGAAAGGGTCCGACCGGCGCGCGTACCTACGTCGTCGACACCAGCGTTCTCCTCGCCGATCCCCATGCGCTCAAGCGGTTCGACGAACACGATGTGGTCATACCGGTCGTCGTCGTCAGCGAACTGGAGGGCAAACGGCATCACCCTGAGCTCGGCTACTTCGCTCGCACCGCGCTGCGCCTGCTGGACGAGCTGCGCGTCCTGCACGGCCGGCTCGACGAGCCGGTGCCGGTCGGCGCGGCGGGGGGCACGCTGCGGGTCGAGCTGAACCACACCGATCCGGAGTTGCTGCCGCCCGACCTGCGGGGTGGAGGCGTGCCCGGTGGTAGGTACGGCCGCGTCCCTGACAACGACACCCGGATCCTGGCCGTGGCGCGCAACCTTGCCGCTGAGGGATGCGATGTCGTCCTCGTCTCCAAGGACCTTCCGCTGCGGGTCAAGGCGTCCGCGCTGGGCCTGACGGCCGAGGAGTACCGCGCCGAGATTCCGGCCGTCACCGGCTGGACCGGGATGATGGAGGCGGATCTCACCGCCGCCGACGTCGACCGGCTGTACGCAGACGGCACGATCGACCTCGAGGTCGCGCGTGACCTGCCATGTCACACCGGCCTTGTCCTGCTCTCCGAACGTGGCAGCGCCCTGGGCAGGGTGACGCCCGACAAGCAGGTACGCCTGGTCCGCGGTGACCGCGAGGCGTTCGGCCTGCATGGTCGTTCGGCCGAACAACGCGTCGCGCTGGAGCTGTTACTCGACACCGACATCGGCATCGTGAGCCTCGGCGGCCGGGCCGGAACCGGCAAGTCCGCGCTCGCTCTGTGCGCAGGGCTCGAGGCCGTGATGGAACGCCGGCAACACCGCAAGGTCGTCGTCTTCCGGCCGTTGTACGCCGTCGGAGGACAGGACCTCGGGTACCTCCCCGGCAGCGAGGCGGAGAAGATGCAGCCGTGGGCGCAGGCGGTGTTCGACACCCTCGGCGCTGTGGCCAGCGCGGATGTGGTCGAGGAGGTCATCGACCGGGGAATGCTCGAGGTGCTCCCGTTGACCCACATCCGGGGACGGTCGCTGCACGACTCGTTCGTCGTGGTTGATGAGGCGCAGTCACTGGAACGCAACGTGCTCCTCACGGTATTGTCGCGCATTGGTTCCGGCTCGCGGGTCGTCCTTACCCACGACGTGGGTCAGCGCGACAACCTGCGGGTCGGTCGCCATGACGGTGTCGTTGCAGTTGTCGAGAAGCTCAAGGGGCACCCGTTGTTCGCGCACGTGACGTTGAACCGTTCGGAGCGGTCGCCGATCGCCGCACTTGTCACCGAGATGCTCGAGGACATCTCGCTGTGACCGCGGCCAGGTGTGTCACGATGACGCGCCGGGCATCCCCAACAAGTAACACAAAGTTGCAGCACTGCTACGTTGTGCGTGCAGCAGGGGCAAGTCGGGCTCACGTCGCGCGACCGAACGGTCCGCGAATGGCGTCTGGAGGCAGCTGTGGCTAGCTATTCGGCTAGGCATAAGGCACCGCCCAAACACAAGGCACGAGGGCGACTGTTCGCTTCGGCGTCCCGTGGCTCGTCAGCCACGCCGACGCCACCACCCAGCCGGGGCGGCAAGCGCATCGCCTCCCCGTCGCCGGGTCCCTCCTCCTCGCCGTCGTCCCTGGTGTCCCAGCCGTCCTCGCCGGTGCCGCGGTCGGCCTCCCCGGTGCCGCGGTCGGCCTCCCCGGTGTCCCGGTCGTCCTCCTCGGTGTCTCGGTCGTCCTCCTCGGTCTCGCGGTCGTCTTCGCCGGCGTCCCGGTCGCCTTCCCCGGTCTCGCCGCCGCCCTCCCGGGTCTCCGGCTTCGCGGTCACCCGACCCGGCACCACCGCGCAGGCTCGTCCAGGTGGTCCCCGCACGGTGCCGTCGGTCGCCTGGCCAGGGGGGCTTCCCGGTTCGCGTACACCACGTGCGGGCGCTCCGACGCCCTCTCCTGCCGCACCCTCTGCTGTCGCGCCAGCAACCGGCGCACCCGCACCTGTCGCGCCACCCGCGGCCGCGCCATCTCCCGCCGTGGCCGTACCGCGGTGGCAGGTGGCCGCCCGATCGCCGGTGGCTCGCCCTATGGCCGCCCCCGTGCCCGCCCGGGCCGGGGCGCAGGTGGCGACCAAATCGGCGACCAGGTCGGGCGGGATCAAGGCAGGCCTGGCCAAGGCGGCCTCCGGACCGGCGGCCCGGGCCGTGTCCCGTTCGGCGGCGAAGCCCAAGGCCAGGTCGGCGAGCAAGCTCGCCACCAGAGCTGCGAGCAGGCGCCCGTCGCGCCTGAGCCCGACCTTCGCGGCGATGACGGCGGCCAGCATCGGAGTGACCGGCGCGGTCGGTGGCGGCGTACTCATCAGCAGCGACCAGTTCGGGCCCCGCAACACGCTGGTCCTGTCCGACGTCGGCAACTCGGGCATCCTCGGGGCCAAGAAGGCTCCGAAGCGGACCGCCTCACCCACGGCGACCCCGCGCGCCTCCAGGACGGTCACACCGACACCCACGGCCACCGAGGCGGCGACACCGGCCACCGGGCAGGCTGTCCTCGACCGCACCGCGATCGAGCGCATCCGGGCCGAGGAACGTGCCTCCCGCGCCCGTGAACGCCTGGCACTCAGCGACCCGAAGGCGATCGCCTCGGGGATGATGGGCGACTTCGGCTGGGACTCGTCGCAGTTCTCCTGTCTCGAGACGCTGTGGGAGCACGAGAGCGGGTGGAACCCCAGCGCCACCAATCCGAGCTCTGGCGCCTACGGCATCCCGCAGGCGTTGCCAGGCGAGAAGATGGCCGCCTATGGCGACGACTGGCGGACGAATCCGGCCACCCAGATCAAATGGGGCATGAACTACATCGCCGACCGCTACTCGACTCCGTGTGGTGCGTGGTCGTTCTGGCAGGCCAACAACTGGTACTGACCAGGCTTCGACAGCACGAGTTCTGACGGAGTACACCGACAGGGTGCCCATGGTGTTCGCCGCCTGGGCATTCTCTTTTTCCTCCTCGACGCCGCCGCAAGATCTCTCGCGAGACGCCACCAGACGTGGTTTACTTGCGGCTCCGAAAGATCGACCACCCAGCCGAGGTGGCGCAGCGTGTGGTTCCGCGGTCCCTCTGGGCCGTCCGCACGGGCCGGAAGAGACGAGGCAAACGGGGAGGCGTAGTGCACGACGCAGCCGACCGTGGACGACGGCAAGCGGGTCCGAGCGCGAGGCGTTCCACCAGGCGTCGTGCCGGCGCGGTTCTCGCCTCGGCGGCGCTGATCGCCAGTGCGGCGTTGGCCGGGTGTGGCAGCGAGTCCGATGTGCCGGCGCTGACGTGGTACATCAACCCGGACAACGGTACGCAGCAGAAGCTCGCCGCCGAGTGCACACAGGCCGCCGATGGACGTTACGAGGTCAGGACGGCCCTGCTGCCGCGGGAGTCCACCGGACAGCGTGAGCAACTCGTCCGCCGGCTCGCCGCGAGCGACTCGGGCATCGACCTGATGAGCCTTGACGTTCCCTACCTCGCGGAGTTCGCCAACGCGGGATTCGTCCGCAAGTTCACGGGCGAGGAGCGCGAGCGGCTGACCCGAGGGATGTTGCAGGGGCCGTTGGAGTCCGCGCAGTGGCAGGGCGATCTCTTCGCCGTTCCGTTCAACACCAACACCCAGCTGCTCTGGTACCACAAATCCGTTGCCCGCAAGGCCGGGCTCGACGTTGGCCCGAATTCCGCCGTCACCTGGGATCAGGTGATCAGTGCCGCCGAGGACACCGACACGACCGTCCAGGTGCAGGCGTCGCGGTACGAGGGCTACACCGTGCTGATCAACTCGCTGGTGGCCTCGGCAGGTGGCGAGATCCTGAAGAATCCCGAAGCGGGCAAGGACGTCACGCCGGCGTTGAACTCCGCCGCGGGTCGGGAGGCGGCCCAGGTCGTCCGGACTCTCGCGAGGTCGAAGGCCGCACCGGCCGACATCAGCAACTCCAACGAGGGGACCGCGCAGGCGGGTTTCCTTGCCGCGAACGGTGGCTTCATGACCAACTGGCCGTTCGTCTACACCGCTGAGACCAGCATGCTCACCGACCTCGAAGGTCAGCTCGAGTCGGCGAAGTCCGAAGCGGACAAGGAAAAACTTCGTCAGGCGGTCGAGGACCAGGAAGCCCGGATCGACGACCTCGGGTGGGCCCGGTGGCCGGCGGTCGTCGAGGGTGAGCCCAGCGCACCGCCGTTGGGTGGCATCGATCTCGCCGTGGGTGCGTTCTCCGAGCACCCGGAGCTCGCGGTCGACGCGGTGGAGTGCCTGACCTCGCCCGAGAGCCAGCAGACCTACATGCTGGGCGAGGGACTGCTCGCCACAGTCGAGTCGGTGTACACCGATCCCGCGATCAGGAAGGCGTTCCCGATGGCCGAACTCCTGCGTGAGTCGGTGGACGAGGCGGCGCCCCGGCCCGTCACTCCGTACTACCCGGACATCACCGCCACCATCCAGCGCACGTGGCATCCGCCGGCGGGATTGAACGCACAGACGCCCGCCCGGTCGGCAGACCTGATCGTCGCCGTCCTCCAAGACAACGAGTTGAGCTAGGGGGTCCGAGGTCTGATGACAACGGTCGAGTCCACGGCCGCTCCGACCGTCCAGCGGCCCAAGGTGACCGAGCGAGCTCGCCACGAGCAGCGGTTGGGTTGGTACCTCTGCCTGCCGGCGTTCGTCGTGATGCTCGCGGTGACCGCCTATCCGATGCTGCAGGCGGTCTGGTTGTCCTTGCAGAGTTACCGGATCACCGACCCGCAGTCGCGGCGGTTCGTGTGGTTCGACAACTACGCGGTGATCCTGACCGACGGTCTGTGGTGGCGCGATGTCGGTGTCACGGTGTTGATCACCGTGATCACGGTCGCGGTCGAGTTGGTGATCGGGTTCGCGTTTGCGATGGTGATGCACCGGATCATCTTCGGACGCGGCATCGTGCGTACGTCGATTCTCGTTCCGTACGGCATCATCACCGTGGTGTCGGCCTTCGCGTGGAAGTTCGCGTTCGCGCCGGACTCGGGATTCATCAACGGCTGGTTCGGCCTGGAGAACTACGACTTCTTCGCGCAGTTCTGGTCCTCGATCGCGGCCATCTCGCTGTCGGAGATCTGGAAGACCACACCGTTCATGTCGCTTCTACTGCTGGCCGGTCTGGCGCAGGTGCCGGAGGAGTTGCAGGAGGCCGCGAAGGTCGACGGCGCCACCTGGTGGCAGCGGCTGTGGAAGGTGACGATCCCGAACATGAAGGCGGCCATCATGGTCGCACTGCTGTTCCGGACCCTTGATGCGTACCGGATCTTCGACAACGTGTTCGTGATGACCAATGGCGCACAGGGCACCGAAACGGTGTCCTTCCTGGCCTATCGGGAGATGATCACCCGTACCGCTGTGGGCCTCGGCTCGGCGGTGTCGGTGTTGCTGTTCCTGTCCGTGGTCCTGATCGCCGTTGTCTTCATCAAGGTGTTCCGGACCGACCTGTCCCAGGTGAGGGGTGATCGGTGATGAAGGGGCGGCTCACCGCCGGATGGGTTGTCGCCGGGCTGGGTGTCATCGTCTACACCCTCTTTCCGGTGGGCTGGATCCTCTCCCTGTCGATGAAGAAGGGGGAGGATGTCCAGAACCAGCAGTTCTTCCCGAGCGCCTGGTCGCTGGACAACTACCGGACCGTCTTCGAGTCAGGACTGTTCACTTCTGCCCTGCGTAACTCGATCGGGATCTCGTTGATCTCCACGGTGTTGTCGGTGACATTCGCGACGCTGGCGGCCTACGCGATCGCGCGGCTGGACTTTTCTGGCAAGAAGCTCATCCTGTCGATGGCGCTGGCGATCGCGATGTTCCCCACGATCTCGCTGGTGCCGCCGCTGTTCGACATGTGGCGCAGCATCGGTCTCTACGACACGTGGATCGGGTTGATCATCCCGTACATGTCGTTCACGTTGCCGTTGTCGATCTGGGTGCTGACGGCGTTCTTCCGGGAGATTCCCTGGGAGCTCGAGCAGGCCGCCCAGGTCGACGGCGCGACCCAGTGGCAGGCGTTCCGCAAGGTGATCGTGCCGCTGGCCGCGCCGGGTGTGTTCACGGCGGCGATCCTGACCTTCTTCTTCGCGTGGAACGACTTCGTCTTCGGCATCTCGCTCACGGCGTCCGACGCGGCGAGACCGGTGCCGGCGGCGCTGGCCTTCTTCACCGGTGAGTCGTTCTTCGAACAACCCACGGCCGCCATCGCCGCGGCGGCCGTTGTCGTCACGATCCCGGTGATCGTGCTCGTCCTTCTCTTCCAGCGCAAGATCGTTGCCGGGTTGACCTCCGGCGCGGTGAAGGGCTGATAAGTTCCATCCCCCGGAGGGTCTCACACCATGGCAGCCATCGAGTTGAAGAACCTCGTCAAGCGCTACGGCGACGGCTTCCCCGCCGTCAATGACGTCAGCCTTGACATCGCCGACGGCGAGTTCATGATCCTCGTCGGCCCGTCCGGCTGCGGGAAGTCCACCCTGCTCCGGATGATCGTCGGCCTCGAGGACATCACCTCCGGTGACCTCACCATCGGCGGTCAGCGAGTGAACGAGAAGGCACCCCGCGACCGCAATCTCGCGATGGTGTTCCAGAACTACGCGCTCTACCCGCACCTCACCGTCTTCGAGAACATCGCGTTCCCCCTGCGGCTGGCGAAGCTGCCCGAGACCGAGATCACGGCGAAGGTCGAACACGCCGCGGAACTGCTGGAGCTGAAGGAACACCTGCAGCGCAAGCCGAGCCAGCTCTCCGGTGGCCAGCGGCAGCGGGTGGCGATGGGCCGGGCGATCGTGCGTGAGGCCGAGGCGTTCCTGTTCGACGAGCCGCTGTCCAACCTCGACGCGAAACTGCGTGGCCAGATGCGTACGGAGATCTCCCGCCTGCAACGCCGGCTCGGCATCACGACGGTCTACGTCACCCATGACCAGACCGAGGCGATGACCCTCGGCGACCGGGTTTCGGTGCTGCGCAAGGGGATCCTGCAGCAGTGTGCGACTCCGCGCGAGCTCTATGAGCACCCGGTCAACCTTTTCGTCGCCGGCTTCATCGGCGCGCCGCCGATGAACCTCCTGCCCGCCACCGTCGAGAACGGCCAGGTGTCGCTGCCGTTCTGCACGGTCCCCGTGCCGGCGGGGGTCAGCGCCGCCGACATCGACGGCAAGCTTCTGGTCGCCGGCGTCCGGCCCGAGTTCTTCGAGGACGCGGCCTACGTCGATGCGGCCAAGCGCGACCGTGGCCAGACCTTCTCCGCGACCGTCGACGTCACCGAGTGGCTCGGCAACGAGCAGTACGCCTATGTGCCGTACGAATCGCCGGCCGAGATCCGTTCCCAGATCGACGCGCTCGCCGAAGAGCTCGACATGGAAGCGATGCGGCCCCAACTCATCGTCTCGCTCGACCCGGCCAGCCAGGTCGCGGAAGGTGAGGAGGCCGAGTTCTGGGTCGACGTGTCGCGCATGCACCTCTTCGACCCCCACACCGGCGCCAACCTTTCCACCACGTCGACGACCGCCCCCAGCGCGTCCTAGGCGCGTTCGATGCGGCCGGGGTGGGACCGTTCCCGGCCGCATCTCGGGCTCAGATGACCTCGAAGTTGGCCATCATCGCCATGTCCTCGTGTTCGAGGTTGTGGCAGTGGAAGGCGTACCGGCCGCGGTAACCTCCGAAGCGCACCGCGATCTCCGCCGTCTGGACGGCGCCCAGATCGAGGGTGTCCTTCCACGCCACCGGGTCCTCGGCTCGCTCACCGTCGATCGAGAGCACCTGGAAATGCGCGAGGTGCAGGTGGATCGGGTGGGCGGCGTCGGTGGTGAGACGCCAGATCTCGGTGGCACCGAGCCGGGGCCTCGCGTCCATCCGTGCCGGGTCGAACGGCTTGCCGTTGATGCGCCACCCGGTGTGCCCGTGGACCTCGCCCGATTCGAACCTGAAGTCGCGGGTGACGCGCGCCCGCGCCGGATCCAGGCGTTCGACCTGGGACAGCCGCGAAGGGACAGCGGTGTCGTCCGCCTCCTCGCCGGTGACCCGGAACCGCATCACCTGGCCGGCAGGGCCGTCGCCGGCGACGTTGGCCAGGACGACCGTCGCGCCGACCGGGTACGCCGAGAAGTCGATGATGACGTCGGCGCGTTCACCTGAGGCGAGGGCGATCTCGGTGCGCGGCCATGGGCGCTCCAGAAGCCCGCCGTCGGTGCCGATCTGGACGATCCGTGCTTCGCCGCGTAACTCGTCGCTGCTCAGCTCCGCACCGTCGCGCGAGCGAGGAACGAGGCGCAGCACGTAGCGCCGGGCGTTCGACGCGTTGAGGGCCCGGAATCGGTACCGGCTGCGGGAGACCTCGAGTTCGGGCCACGGTGCACCATTGACGAGGACGACGTCGCCGAGGACACCTCCGCCGTAGGCCTTCATGACGCCGGGCTGTTCACGGAACTCAGCGTCCAGTGCCGGATACAGCAACGTCCCGTCCTCCGCGAACGATCGGTCACTGATCAACAGCGGCACGTCCTTGTCGCCGCGCGGCAGGGGCAGTGCGTCCTCCTCGTCATCGCGGACCACGCAGAAGCCCGCGAGACCTCGCCACACAGCAGGGCCGGTGAAGTCCATCCGATGGTCGTGGTACCACAACGTGGCGGCTCGCTGGTCGAGCGGATACTCATACGTACGTACGCCACGAACGACGTCGGCACGCTCGTCGGTCATGTGCGAGGCGGATGATGCGAAGCCACCCCGTGCCGGCAGGAGGAGGTCGGTGGGATAACCGTCACTGGCCGGCGGGGTCCGTCCGCCGTGCAGGTGGGTGACAGCGGGGACGGACAGGTCGTTGCGCTGTCGTACGACGATCCTCCGGCCACTGCGGGCCTCGATCGTCGGCCCGGGAAACTGCCCGGCGTACCCCCAGATCGGCGTTCGCAGCCCGGGAATGATCTCCTGCTCCGCGACCCGCAGCGGCAGGTCGTAGTAGTCGGTCGTCGCGTCCGTGCGGACCGGCTTGAGTGTCGCCACCCTCGGGAGCGGGGTGGCGAAGGGCCGCGGCAGTGGCGCGGCGCTGGGGAGTAACCGGGGGTCAGGCGTGTTCGTCGGCAGCGCGGAGCAGCCAGCGGCCGCGGTGAGCCCGGCCGTGGCGCCGGCCGCCGCGAGCGCGCCACCGCCGAGCAGTCGGAGCGCCTGCCGTCTACTCAGTCCGGGCGCGGTCACGGCTGCCCACCGCTCGCCGGAGTTGAAGTCTTCGCGGGGCCGGACTGCTGGTTGGATGCTGCATCCGGTGCTTGGCCAGGCGCCGCATCCGGTGCCCGATCTGGCGCTCGACCCTGTGCTTGGTCGGGCGCTCGACCCACCGGCGCGGACCACAGCTGGCGGGTGAGCATGAGGAGACCGCCGAACATCAGGACGCCGAACGGCACATGCAGGGCCTTGTTGTGCGTCTCACCCAGCATGGCCTGGACGAGTACGCCGACGAGAATGCCGATGCTCGGCCCGAGGAGTCGGGCGGTCCCGCGGCCGGGGCGCCAGTGGAGGATCGCGACGACCACCTGCACCAGGCCGATCAGTACGAGAAGAATCGCGCCCAGGCCGTGCACTCCGCGAACGTTCGGCGTACCCGACAGAAGCAGCCCTGCGGTGATGGCCTGCGCCAGGATGATCGCGGCCTGGACGGTGACGAGGATCCGGAGGGTCCGGAAGGTCGTGAGCCGCCAGGCGGCTGCCCGACCTGTGGACGCCGGAGTCGTGGTGGGAGGACCGGCAGTTGGTACCGGTTGCGCTGGTTCCATGCCGCTCAGCCTTCCGGCTCCTGGGCAGGGGTCGCGTCGGTCGGCAGACGGCTTTCTGCGTACGTCCTGGGACGTAGGTCAGAGCGCGGCGAGGTCGTCCGGGAGCGTAGCCGCGTGGGCGTCGAGCCACCGGCCGATGTGGACGCCGGTAGCGAGCCGGAGTCGCACCTCGTCGAGGTGGGACTGCCCCAGCCGCCAGCGCCCGGCTCGCCAGACGATGGTTCCGAGCACCCGCAGGCGCACCAGGTCGGGAAAGGCCGCGCGTTCTCCCGAGGTGAGGGGAATGTGGCGGACGAATCCACGGTAGAAGGCGCTCGCCCGCTGCCCTTCGTCGGCGCTCCACCATCCGCCTGCAGCCTGGGCGACACCCGTGACGACCTCGTTGACGGCGACGTCGAGTCCGGCGATCTCGAAGTCGAGGATGGCGGCCGGTCGACCGTCGTCATCGACCACCAGGTTGGACATCGCGAAGTCGCCGTGGACGATCCGGACGGGAAGCGTACGACACAACTCCGCATACCTGCCGGCGGTCGGGCCGGCATGCCTGCGAAGCCACTCGACGCCGTCGGTCTCCGGCACCGCGCGGGCGAGTTCGTCGGCCAGGTCGTCCAGGTCGGTGACCGCGGGATGCATCCGGTCGAGTGGATGCATCCGCCAGTCGATGGGTGCGAGCGCCGCCGGCAACTCGGCGAGGGCAAGGCCCAGGAGCGCGAGTGCCTCGCCGGCGTACTCGAGTTCGGCCAGACTGTCGCCGTCTGCGGTGCGTCCGGGGAGGTAGCGAAACAGGGCCGCGAAGCCGTCCGGCGTCTCGACGTAGGTCCGTCCCTCGGGCGTCGGGATCGGTTGCGGAACGGCGAACGGCAGTCCGGCGCCGGCGAGAGCGTCGAGCAGTCGGTGCTCGGCGGCGATCCGCTTCTGGCTGAGGTTCTGGTAGATCCGCAGGACGTACGACGAAGCGCCGACATCGACGATCAGGACGACGTTGTTGGTGCCGCCGTCGGCTCGTCGTACTTCCGTGGGGGACGGGAGGCGCCAGGCGTCGAGGAGACGAGCGCCAGTGAGGAGGCGACCGTCAGTGAGGAGACGCCCGTCCGTGAGGAGACGCCTGGCGATTGCCGCCGTGCCCAGGTCGGCGGGATCAGGACCCGTCGTGGCGGGGGGCCGGTCACGTGGTTCCATGATCATGAAGGCTTCCGGGCGGATATGACGACAGATCCTTCATGATCACGATCATGATCACGGGAGGTCGGAGGTGAGGGTGGGCGGGTGGTCGGTTGATCACGGGAGGTGGGGGGTGAAGGTTGGCGGGAGGCTGGGGAGCGGCCAGTCCGGATCAGGGCGCCAGCGTTCCCAGCCGTCGCAGAAGGGCGGCTCCCATGCGGCGACACTGCGCTCGACCTCGTCCGCGGCCTCCTCGATCTGAGCGGCGACCTCGGCGTCGAACCGCCCGACTTCGACAGCGGCGGCGAACTCGTCCTCGTCCTTGCGTACGACCCGGCGGTCCGGGTGGACGACGAGATCGAGGACGTGATCGCGGGTGTAGACGTTCTCCTTGTCGCGGACGTGGATCTGCTCGAGGTTGACGTACCACTCGCGGTGCCCGCCCTCGTCGTCCCAGAACACCCAGACCGACCACGGGACGCCGGTAGGCGCGATCTTGAGGATGCCGGTGCCGTGCCAGACGTCGCGCTTGCTCGCGCGTGGGGTGGTGAACCGGGCGGGACCGATCGGCACGGAGCGGATGTCATTCCCGTTGGCCAGGACGGACTTGAGGACGGGCGTCCGCGGGGCCAGCCAGGCGACCAGCCCGACGGCGTCATCGCGCACCACCCGCATCGGTCGAACCGCCCGCCCGTATCGCCAGCAGATGACCGTGCCCGGCTCCCAGTACGGCGGTTCACCCGACGGCCGGAGGTCGGCGGGAGGGATGGGTACGTCGGACGGATGCCTGTGCGTGCTCATCGTCGGACAACTTACCGGTCCGCCCGGCCCGCTCGACTTCAGCGGCTCACCAGGTCGAGCGGGCTCACCGTGATGGCGTACGGCACGGCCGTGGTGAAGGTCTCCTGCCCCGCGACGACGGCGAGGTCGTGGTAGGTCCCGCCGCGCAGTTCCATGGCAGTGAGGGAGGGCTCGTCCGGGTCGATCACCCAGTACGCCGGGCAGCCGGCACGTTGGAGGCGTTCCCGCTTGAGGAGCAGGTCGATGCCCCGCGTGCTGTCGGAGAGCACCTCCACGGCGAGAGCAGGAACTGCCGGCAGGTTCCTGTCCGTGAGGTCCGCCGTCCGGGCGACGAGGACGTCGGGCTGCACATCTTTGTCCACAGGGCCGGGGCCGGTGCGGCCGCCTGCACCCTCAGGGGTGGGTCATGGACAGCACGTCGAGTGCCGCGTCGAGTTGGTCTTCGGTGAGGTCGCCCCGCTCCACATAACCCTGCTCCAGCACGACCTGCCTGATGGTCTTGCGTTCCGTCAAGGCGGTCTTGACAACGCGCGCGGCGTTCTCGTAACCGATGTAGCGGTTGAGCGGCGTCACGATGGACGGCGAGGACTCGGCGTACTCACGGCAGCGGTCGAGGTTCGCCGTGATGCCGGCAACGAGGCGATCGGCGAAGAGCACGCTGATGTTGGAGAGCAGCCGGATCGACTCCAGCAGGTTGCGGGCGATCACCGGCAGCATGACGTTGAGCTCGAAGTCACCCTGCGAGCCACCGAACGCCACCGCCGCGTCGTTGCCGATCACCTGCGCGACGACCTGGCGCGCGGCCTCGCAGATCACCGGGTTCACCTTGCCAGGCATGATGCTCGACCCCGGCTGAAGGTCCGGCAGCGCGATCTCGCCGAGGCCGGCGCGGGGCCCGGACCCCATCCACCGGATGTCGTTGGCGGCCTTGTAGAGCCCGAGCGCGACGGTACGCAGCTGGCCGGACAGCTCGACGAGCGAGTCCTGCGCGCCCTGCGCCTCGAAGTGGTTGCGGGCTTCGGTGAGGGGCAGCCCGGTCGCGGCGACGAGTTCCTCGATCACCTTGGCGGCAAAGCCAGGCGGGGTGTTGATGCCGGTGCCGACCGCGGTGCCGCCGAGCGCCAGCTCCCCCACCCGGGGCAGGGTCGCCTGCACGCGCTCGATGCCGTAACGGATCTGCGCGGCGTAGCCGCCGAACTCCTGGCCGAGGGTGACCGGCGTCGCGTCCATCAGATGCGTACGCCCGGACTTCACCACGGAAGAGAACTCCGCCGCCTTCGCCTCGAACGCCTCCGCCAGATGAGCGAGGGCGGGCAGCAGGTCCTCGACGACGGCGTACGTCGCGGCGATGTGGATGGACGACGGGAAGACGTCGTTGCTCGACTGCGAGGCGTTGACATGGTCGTTCGGGTGCACCGGCTGGCCGAGCGCCTCGGTGGCGAGCGAGGCGAGAACCTCGTTGGTGTTCATGTTGCTCGACGTGCCCGAGCCGGTCTGGAACACGTCGATCGGGAAGTGGTCGTCGTGGACGCCGGAGGCGACCAGCGCGGCGGCCCCCTGGATCGCCTTCGCGATGTCGGGGTCGAGCACCCCCAGCTCGGCGTTGACCTTGGCCGCGGAACCCTTGATGAGCGCGAGCGCGCGGATGTGGTGGCTTTCCAGCGTGGCGCCGGAGATGGGAAAGTTCTCGACCGCACGCTGGGTCTGCGCGCGCCACTTGGCGTGGACGGGCACGCGGACCTCGCCCATCGTGTCGTGTTCGATGCGGTAATCCTGCTGCTCGACCATGGACCCGACTCTATTCCGCGTCCGACCGTCGGGATGTGGTGAGGTTACCGGTGTGACGAAAGCCTCGCGGTGGCTCACGACCCGGCAGGCGGCCGACCTGCTCGGCGTGAAGCCGGAGACGGTGTACGCCTACGTGAGCCGGGGCGCGCTGACCCGGCAGCGCGGCGAGGACCGGCGTTCGTCCCGGTTCGACCGGATCGAGGTCGAACGCCTGGCGGCCCGCCACCGCCGCGGTGGCCGGGCGGGAGCGCTCGAGGTGGTGATCGACACCGAGCTGACGATGCTCGACCCCGTGGGCGCGCTGTACTACCGGGGCCACGACGCGATCGAGTTGGCGCGTACGACGCACTTCGAGGACGTCGCCGAGCTGCTCTGGGATGTCGCACCGGCAAAGGTTGGGCGGCGGCGCGAGGGCGACTGGCAGGCGCGGGCGGCGGCGGTCCGGGTGGCCCGGCAGGCACAGAACGCCCTTCCGGCGTCGGCCCGTCCCATCGACCGGATGCGGGTCATCGTCGCGGCGCTCGCGGCGTGTGATCCACTGCGGGACGACCGCAGACCCGAGGCCGTGGTGGCGGCGACGCGGGGGCTGATCGCCGCGACGGTCGACGCGCTGCCGGAGCGCACGCCGGCGCAGGGGTCGTCGATCGCCTCCCGGCTGTGGTCGCGGCTGTCCGACCGCCCGGCGAGGCGCGGCGAGATCAGGGCGCTCGACGCCGCGCTGGTCCTGCTGGCCGACCACGAACTCCCCGCCTCGACGCTCGCCGCCCGGGTCGCGGCCTCCGTGTGGGCCGATCCGTACCTCGTCGTGCTGACCGGACTTGCGACGGGGGGAGGGGTTCTGCATGCGGCGAGCGTGACCACGGTGGAGACGCTGGTGCGCGAGGCCGCCGAGGGCGGTCCGTCGGGCGTCGCCCAGCTCGTCGGTGACCGGCTCCGGGGTGGCGAGCGACTGCCGGGGTTCGGCCACGCCGTCTACACCGGACGCGATCCGCGCGCCGACGCGCTGCTCGACCTGGTGCGACGTGCGGGCCCGAAGGGCGCGGTCGACGCATCCGTCGCGGAGCTCCTGGCCCTCGCCGGCCGGTACGACGGACCGGCGCCGAACGTCGACTTCGGCCTGGGCACGTACGTTGTCAAGGCTGGGTTGACACCGGGTTCCGGTGAGGCGATCTTCCTGTTGGCGCGCGTCGCGGGGATGATCGCCCATGCGCTGGAGGAGTACCCGCACCGCCTGCGATTCCGGCCGCGTGCGCTGTATACCGGGCCAGCACCGAAGTGATCGGGCTTGCGTGATCATGCCGCAGGCCCGCGAACTCGCGGGCCAGGCCGGCTCCGCCGCCCGCCCCGACTGCCGCGAACCATGGCAGGGACAACGCCGTACTTGGGGTGCGGCCAACCAGCCGCCATGTCATTCGCACAGCCACGACGAAAGGACCTCCGATGCTTCGGCGTACGACGTTGGTCATGGCGCTCGCTGTTGGCGCGCTCGCGACCGGGCTCGCCGTCACCGTTCCTGACAAGGGCACCCCCCTCAACCTGGTCGCCGCACGGGACGGTCAGCTGACGCCCGTCAAGCCCACCACGTTCACTGTTGTCACACCCGGTAAGGCGATATCCCCCAGGACGAGCCCGGTGGCTCCGGTCAAGGTTGGCAGGTTCGTCACCACCCCGCCACGGCCCGCGACGCCTGTCAAGGTCGGTCAGTTCAAGACGATCCAGCTGAGGGAGATCACTCCGACGCAGGCGAGAAGGGCCCGAGTCGTCCCGAACCTGCTCGGTCAGCTCAAGCAGATCCCCATCACCCATCAGGTTCCCACGGGCACCTGTGCCATCAGCGGTGGTGGCGGACTCTTCAACAATCCTTATGACTTCGACGTCTCTGGCACCGCGTGGTACCGGACCGTGCCCGGGTCACCCGGCTTCTACGAGTGGTTCCAGTTCGCGTACAAACTCGACGGACTGGGGGTCGGCACCGGCGACCACAGCAATGCGAGCATCCGTATGCACGAAGCGGGAACGCCGAAGTTCGAGAACGTCTCGCCCAATGACCGGCGACTGGGAATGTGGTACTACGTCACACCCACCTCTCCGGTCTACACCAGGACGACCAGTTCGGTGAACCTCGAGTTCACCGGCACGTTCGACCGGTCCAGGCGGGACGACCCCAGCTGCACCGCACGCACCGGCAGGCTGTGAGCGACACCAGAAGAAACCAGTAGACCGAACCGGAGGCGGCCAGCGGTCGCCTCCGGTTCGCGTGCGTGGGAAGGGACAATCGTCGGCGGCCGCATCCACTGGAGCGGCCCAGCTGGCAGCCGGCCAGGGAACCAAGGCCGGATGCATCCTGCTCAGGCGGAGGCGGGGACGGGCTGTGGGGGCGGCGGGCCCACGTAACGCGCGCCAGGGCGGATGATCTTGCGCTCCCGGGCCTGTTCGAGGATGTGGGCGCACCAGCCGATCACCCGGCTGGACGCGAACGTCGGAGTGAACATCTCCCGCGGAAGCCCACAGTCTTCCATCACGACGCCTGCGTAGAACTCGACATTGGTGTACAGCCCGCGTTCGGGCTTGAGCTCTGCCAGGAGATCGAGCACGCGCGCTTCGACCTCGACCGCGAAATCCACGCGCTGCCCGCCCAGCTGGTGTGCGGTCTCACGCAGCAGCCGTGACCGCGGATCCTCCGTGCGATAGACCGCGTGTCCGAATCCCATGATGCGTTCGCCACTTGTGATCTGCTCGCGGAGGTAGGAGTCGATGCGTTCCGGCGTACCGATCGCGTCGAGCAGGTCCAGCGCGCGGCTCGGCGCACCTCCATGCAGCGGACCGGACAGCGCGCCGACGGCACCGACCACACACGCCGCGACGTCGGCGCCGGTGGAGGCGATCACCCGGGCAGTGAACGTCGATGCGTTGAACCCGTGGTCGATGGTCGAGATGAGGTAGCGCTCGATCGCCCAGGCGTGCTGTTCGGAGGGCTCCTCGCCGGTGAGCATGAACAGGTAGTTCGCGGCGTACGACAGATCATCGCGTGGTGGGACCGGTTCCAGGTCCTTGCCGAGGCGGTGCTGGGCGGCGAGGAGGGTCGGCACCTGGGCGCAGATGCGCAACGCGTCGGCACGACGGGCGGGTTCGTCCAGGTCCCACAGCGGGCGGAGCCCGTCCGCGGCACCGGACAGCGACAGTGCGGTGCGCAACCCGTCGAGTGGTGCCGGGCGGGTGCGTGCGATGGCCGGCAATGCCGTACGCACGCCGCGAGAGAGGTGCCGCATCGGACGGACCTGGCGGACGAACTCCGCGCGTTGCTGGGCGTCCGGCAACTCTCCCTCGAACAACAGGTGCCACACATCTTCGACGGTGCGCTGCTCGGCCAACTCGACGGCGGAGTACTGCCGGTAGTGGTAGAAGCCCTCCTGTCCGCGGACGTCGCCGATCGTCGTGTCGGTGACCGCAACCCCGGAAAGGCCAGGTGGTACGACGATCGGTTCGCCGGGCTGGCGCGGCGGACTTCCCGTGGACGGCATCGCGGACCTCCCTCGTGGATACGACAGAGCGTCCGCCCGCGCTCAATACCTTGTCAATGTTGATCGCATCAACGTAATGACGGTCGTGCGCCTGGAGAGCCGGGTCCACGTGACGAGGCTCACGGCCAGGCGTCCGTCGCGTGAGTGTCGCTGGCGACGTAGAGGAAGTAGTCGAACCCGCGGCCTTCCCGGATGACCGGCCGGCGGATCTCCTCGCAGTAGCCGAAGGTCTGCTCCAGCCGGTTGCGGAGCACGGGCGAGCGCGTCGCCGACCAGGTGGCGAGCACTCCGCCCGGTCGCAAGGTGCGCTTGACGGTGGCGAGGAACCCGGACTCGTACACCTCTTCGTTGTCCAGGTGGACGAGGATGTCCGGCCCGTTGTCGATGTCGAGGGCGAGGATGTCGATGCTCGCCTCAGCGCGTTGCGGCAGCCAGCGCCGGATGTCCTCGACGTGCGTACGAACCCGAGGGTCGGCGAGGACGCCGTCCGTTGGTGGTATGAGGCCCGTGCGGATCCAGGAGACGACGGCCGGCTCGATCTCGACGACGTCGACGCGACCGACCTGGTCATGGGAGAGCAGTTCACGCACCGTGAAGCCGAGCCCGAGCCCCGCGGCGACGACGCTCAGGGAGTCTCTCGCGGGGTGCCGACCGGGCGCTGTGGGGGTTGCCACAGCGCGGAGAGCCGCGCTGGCGAGGAGACGTTCGGTCGTGGTCTCCAGGCTGTCCATGATGAAGATGCCGTTGGTGATCAGCTCCCACACCTCGCCGGCGTGGTCATCATGGCGCCGGCGCAGCACCACCGACCCGCGCGAGCTCTCCTCCCGCGCGATCGTCACCGGCCGGTCGTCGGCACTGTCTGGCAGGGGTCCACTGCCGTGCGTTGTTGCTGCCACGAACGCCACCCTAGGACTTCCGGATCACGGGTTGGGGTGACACCTGGCTCGGCCAGCCTGCGTGCGGGTGTGGGCCACGGGAGGCAGTCTCTGGATTGCTGAGATCTAGAGAGGGAGCCGTCCCGTGGCCCACGAGAACATTG